>JAFLUR010000146.1 GCA_022508725.1 Oscillospiraceae bacterium | reverse complement strand
GGGGAACGATTTCCGACTTGGAACTCGATCAGTTTGCGGCAAATGTCCTGAACGCGCAGAACAGTGTAAATTCGCAGGAGCGCGAGCTTGAAGTTGCAATGCTCGGTCTAAAGAATACGATAGGCTATCCTTTGGATAAGGAGCTTAAAATATCGGGTGAATTTTCACTGCCGGCAATCGATCCCACAAAGCCCGGGGAGGCGGTCGAAAAATCGCTTACAAACGTGACCGTTACCGAGCTTAACGACGCGTATGATCTGAATAAGTATTATTTTGAACTGAATGAAAGATGGTATTCTTCAAATCAGCCGCAGTATCATACCGCAAAGGCCAATTTCAACGCGGCGACTCAGCAGTATGAAAATAACATCAATCAGAATACGATATCCGTATTTACGGCGTACAATGCCATGGTATCGGCATATGAGGCGCTTGATTATCTCAATACGCAGCTGGAATTGTCGGAAAAGAATGTCGAAGTGCAGAAGCTCAGATATGATATGGGTATGATAACGGCGCTCGATTATCTTGAAGCGGTCAATAATCTTGCGGAGCTGGAGCTGAGTATTTCCGAAACATCTCTGAACGCGTATATTGCGTCTCTCAATTACCGCGCATTGTATGATTGCACGGATACTTCCGATATCGGAGAAAGAGTGGAAACGAAAAATAAATAAGACTTTTCGGTCATATATTATAAAGGAGTTGGGAAAATGAAAAAAAGAATTATAAGCGTTGTATTGATTGCGGCGCTGATTTTAAGTCTTGCGGGATGCTCAAAGAAGGAAGAAGCAACGTCCGGCGAACCGGTAAGCGTCGCTACGAACGTTACGGTATACAATGTGGGAGCGGAAGGCATTTCAAGTACGGTTATATACACGGGTGAAATAACTCCGTCGGAGGAGGTAAGCGTAAGCGCAAAAATAAGCGGGACGGTTACAAAGGTATACGTTGAGGAGGGACAGTATGTCAATGCCGGTGACACTCTGTTTGCGATAGACGATGAAAATGTTGAGCTTCAGTACCGGCAGGCTCTGGCAAGCTACAACAGCGCAAAAGCAAACTATGACAGAACGGTATCGGCAGGCGCGCAGCAGTCGGAAACACAGGTCACACAGGCTTACAATGCGGCGATGCTTGAGCTTGACGCCGCACAGACGTCGTATTACCGCGAGCTTGAGCTGTATCAAAGCGGGGCGAATGTGACAACGGCGGAGCTTGCGTATAATGACGCTGTTGACGCTTATAACCGTGAAAAGCAGATGTATGACGCGCAGTCGAATGTGATACTTGCGCAGACAGCCTATGACAATGCTCTTGCGAATTATAACCGCACAAAGGAGCTGTACGATAACGACACATCCGTTATCGCGGCAAGGAATTCGGTCAAAGACGCGGAGGATAATCTCGGAAGAATAAAGGAGCTGTTTAATATGGGGGCGGCGACTCAGCTTGATGTCGATAACGCGTCCACGGCGGCGGAGAATGCAAGGGCAAATCTTCAAAGCATGGAGTCAAGCCAAAAAACGCAGCTCGATTCGGCGCAGGCGGCTCTTACGCAGGCGGAGGAAAATTTACGCACGACAAACACAAATTCAACGGCTGCCGTTGACGCGGCTTATTCTGCCATGAGAAGAGCGGAAGAAAATCTCAACACCGTAAGGACCAATGCAAAGGCGTCGCTTGACGCTGCCGAGTCAAGATTGAAAAACGCGCAAAATTCCGTTTCCGCGGCAAAGGAAAATATGGATCTGACGATAAATGTCGTAAATCCGCAGAATAACAAAACGGCAAAGGCGTCGGTCGATCAGGCAAAGGCGGCTCTCGATATGGCGAAAAGCAGTCTTGACGACGCGGTCGTAAAGGCGCCCATATCGGGCTATGTGTCATCAAAGAATGTAAGCGAGGGACAGCTTATAATGCCCAATTCTCCGCTTATAACGCTTGAAAACGCAAAATCGGTAAATGCACAGATAAATGTGACCGAGTCGGTAATATCGCAGCTTGAGCTCGGAACTCCGGCGTTGATATCGGTACAGGCGGCGGAGCTTGAAAATATACAGGGCAATGTAAGTATGCTCAATACGACAAAGAACAACGTGGGCATGTACACGGTTCAGGTGAATATCGCCAATGAAAACGATGAGATCAAGATAGGTATGTTTGCGGATATAACGCTTACCGTGGTTTCGCTTTCCGACGCGATAACAGTTCCTTCCGACGCAGTTATGCAGAAGTCCGGCGAGAAATATGTGTATGTCAAAAACGGGGATATTGCCGAAAAGCGTGTTATTGTCGAGGGTATTTCCGATGATGAGAAAACACAGATAATCGAAGGTTTGAATGAGGGCGACGTCGTTATTGTAAAGGGTAAGGAATATTTGTCCGAGAAGAACAATAAAATAACGGTTGTCGAAGAATAATAAGCGGGAAAGGAATTTATTATTATGAAATTACACGAATTTTCGGTAAAAAAACCGATAGCTGTAACCATGATAGTCCTTATATTCTTTGTTATCGGCGTATATTCATTGAGTATGCTTTCAATAGAAATGATGCCGGATATGAATATTCCGATCGTTGTGGTAATGACGCAGTATTCAAATGTTGCGCCGGAGGAGATCGAAAATCTTGTCACAAAGCCGATAGAGGGCGCAGTAAGCGCGGTTTCGGGAATTGACGATATACAAGCGACTTCAAACGAGGGCTCGTCGCTTATTGTCGCCCTGTTTAACAACAG
Organism: Oscillospiraceae bacterium; assembly: GCA_022508725.1. Lineage (GTDB taxonomy): Bacteria > Bacillota > Clostridia > UBA1381 > UBA1381 > JAFLUR01. The sequence continues at coordinate 3,258 of JAFLUR010000146.1, read as the reverse complement.
CGTCGATGTGGACGATGCGGTAAAGGACATCAATGAAAGACTGGAGCTTGTAAAATCAATGCTGCCGGATGACTGCAACGATCCCATGGTACTGAAGATGGATACGGGCGCCATGCCGATCGCTCAGTTCAGCTTTGATATAGACGGATACGATATTATTCAGACAAATAAATATGTGGAGGATAATCTGCAGCCCAAGCTGGAGGCGATAAACGGCATTGCGAACGTTACGGTAACGGGCGCGAATGACCGTGAGATAGATATTATCGTCGATCCGGAGAAGATGTTCGGATATGATATGAGTATGAGCCAGATCGTGCAGGCAATAGCGGCTCAAAATCAAAATCTTCCGGGCGGTAACACGACGGGTATGGGCCGTGATATGATGGTCAGAACACTCGGCAAATTCGAGTCGGTAAAGGATATCGAAAGAATACCGCTTATGACTCCGAGCGGTCAGATCATATATCTTACCGATATTGCAACGGTAGAGGATACATACAGTGAGGATAAAACATACGCAAGACTCAATATGACCCCGGCGCTTTCGGTAAGCGTGCAGAAACAGTCGGACGCAAATACCGTCGATGCGGTAAACGCAGTTATCAAGGTTCTGGACGAGGTGTGCAAAGCCGACCCGAAATGTTCATACGATATGACAATGGAACAGGCAAGCTATATTGAGAATTCAATAAGATCTGTTGCGAACAATGCCGTAACGGGCGCCGTGCTTGCGGTAATAGTGCTGCTTTTGTTCCTCGGAAGTCTGCGTTCGTCGCTTATCATAGGTATTTCGATGCCCGTAGCGGTTGTGACTACGTTTATAATAATGTATTTCAGCAAAATGACGCTTAACGTTGTATCGCTCGGCGGTCTTGCTCTCGGCGTCGGTATGCTTGTGGATAACTCGGTCGTTGTGCTTGAAAATATATTCAGACACAGGAAGGAACTGAACAAAAACCCGGTTGAGGGAGCCGTTGACGGTTCGGGAGAGGTGTTCGGAGCGGTGCTGGCATCGGTTATCACGACCTGTATCGTTTATGTGCCTATTTTGTTTATAGACAATATCATGGCTATAATGTTCCAGCAGCTTGCAATGACCATTATATTCTCGCAGTGCGCGTCTCTTATTGTAACATATCTTCTCGTGCCTATGCTTACCTCAAAGATGGCTACGGTCGGAAAGAGAGGAAAGCTTGCGGCGACCCTGCTTGTTCCGTTTGACAAGATGCTTGAATTTTTGTATGTGATATACGAAAGGGCGCTCAGAACGGTTCTCAGATTTAAAAAGACGTTCATACTCTTCATGGTTGGTCTGTTTGTTATAAATATGTTCGTATTGGCGGGTCTCGGAATGACTCTTATGCCGAGCAGCGATGAGGGAAGCTTTACCGTCAGCGTGGAAACACCGCAGGGCACTCCGCTTGAGGATACCGATGAGATCGTGGCTAAGATGGAGAGCATTATACTTGAAAACGAAAATGTCGAAACTGTTTTTGCCGTTATCGGCAGCGGAGGTATGCTTGGCGGAGCGTCGTCAAACACCGCGTCGCTTACCGTTACGCTGCTTGACAAGGATAAAAGAAATGGCGACAAGACAACGGACGATGTTATGAACGATGTGCGTATGTCGCTTAAAAATATTGCCGGTGCGGAGCTTGAATACAGCGCGTCCAGCTCGAGCGGCATATCATCGTCGGATGAGCTCAGCTTCTATTTCTCCGGAGATGATGACGATACACTTGAGGAATATGTGCTTAAAGCGGAGGAGATTCTTGCCGGTATAAACGGTGTGACCGAAACAAGCACATCGTTTTCAACCGCAAAGTCGGAGGTCAATGTAAATATAAACGCTACAAGAGCGGGCTTGTACGGACTTAATGTAAGCAGCGCGACAAATCTTATTTACAGCGTTCTTGAAGGCACAAAGGCGTCCGAATATACCGAAGCGGGAAAGGAATATGATATAAGAGTCCAATATCCGGATGATTATATAAAGAACTATAATTATCTCGGTGACTTGCGTCTGCGTACTCCTACGGGGCAATGGATCACTTTGGATGATATTGCCGATATTGAGATAAACGAGGGTCATACATCACTTTCAAGACTTAATCAGAAACGCACGATAACCCTAAAGGGAAAGCTTTACGGCGTGGATATGGGAAGTGTGACAAAGGAATTTAACGAGAAATTCGGGTCTGTCCCCGTTCCCGACGGATGCAGCCTGAGAACGGGAGGCGCGTACGAAACAATGATGGAGGCAATGATGTCTCTTGCCGGAGCGGTTCTTCTCGGTATACTTCTTATGTATATGGTTATGGCGGCTCAGTTCGGAAATCTCGTTCAGCCGCTGATAATTATGTGTTCGGTGCCGCTTGCTCTTATAGGTGTTGTTACGGCGCTGTTTATAGCCCGGAGTCCGCTGAGCGTTGTCGGATGTATAGGTATACTTATGCTGAGCGGTATGATAGTTAATAACGCTATCGTACTTATAGACTTTATCAATACCGCTAAAGAGGAAAGAGAATTCGCAAACCGCACGGAGCTTTTGGTTACAGCAGGTAAGACAAGAATGCGTCCGGTGCTTATGACCACTCTTACGACGATCCTCGGCTTTTTGCCCATGGTTGTAGTACAGAGTGAGGGTTCGGAAATGATGCGTCCCCTTGCGGTCGTACTTCTCGGAGGTCTTGCGATAGGTACCGTCCTTACCCTTTTGGTTGTTCCGACCATATATTCCATGATCGAGGATAAGGCTGAAAAGCACAGGAGGAAAAAGGAAATTCGCAGAGAGCGAAAGGTAGCAAAGGCAGAGAACCGGCTTGCCGAATTCGACGCTCGGATAAAGGAAGAGCTCAAACGCGAAAAGGCGGAGAAAAAGGCGGCGGACAAAGCGGCAAGACAGGAAATAAAGCAAGCCGTTAAAAACGCGCGTCTTGCGAAAAAGAATAAGACCGACAACAGCAAGAATAATACAGATAATGACGCAAAGATGTAAAGTTTTGACGTATTTTGCAACAGGAAAAACAGACTGCCGCGGCTCGTTCCGCGGCGGTTTGACTTATGTTTGGAAATTGATCGTTTTTTTATGTTGACTTTTATTAAGGAATTGTTTATAATATATAGGGAAACACCGAATAAATCGATATCAAAAAATAATTCAGCTGTCTGCGGGTTGGTCGTAAAACTTTGTTTTACTTCTCACCCATGCAACCGGGCGAAAAACCGGTGCGAACGCGTGCGCGCTTGCGCTAA
>JAFLUR010000145.1 GCA_022508725.1 Oscillospiraceae bacterium | reverse complement strand
GCCTGACGATGTACCGCCGCCGCCGCCACCGCCATCGGTTGACTTAATCTTAAACTGCATTACTTCTTTACCGTCTACTTCAACCGTATATGTACCTGTGGGCCATACAGTTGATGCAGCCGACGATGATTTTGAAGGCAAAGCAAAGCTGTAATTGTATTTGTTGTTAGTAACCCTAACAGTGTCAATAAATGAATAATCACTGTTTGACTTATTGTTCTTAACGGTCAACAGCAATAAATTTCCATTTGCGCTGCTATTTCCGCTTATACTGATACTACTTCCGTAATTATATTCTTTTGTTGTAGCGGCAAGAACAGGACAAATACAACTCATAAGCATCGCCAATGTCAAGAAAATGCCTATAATTCTTTTTGTTTTCAAAGGTCAAACCTCCTCTTGTATTATGTCGATAGCGAGGGAGGAAATATTTCCCCCGCATCACTATTCTATATTACTTATAATATGTCTCGCCGACTATATTGGTTGCTTTTGACGAATCAAGCACACTTACGGAAACGCCCTTTGCATTCGGTACATAACCTGACAATTCAGCATCTCCCATTGTCTTGGTGTCTATATTGGATATAACAACATATCCTACAGTTGAGTTCTTGCTTGCCAACTTATTGTTGGGGTTTGCCTTTGACCAACCCTGAATTACAACGTCCACATAATCGGGAAGCGGCTTATCAGCGTCAGCAAACTCTGAAAGTATTACTTTGTAGCCGTTCTGACCCAAAGCTGTCTTCTGCGGTACAACGTCTACCGTTACGGGATATTTCACATTACCTGCGGGAGGTGTTGTCGGCTCATCTGTTTCTGTAGGAGGTGTTGTCGGTGCATCCGACTCTGACGGCTTCTCGTCAGCCGAAAGTGTAACGCTTGCGCTCTTACTTACGTTGCCTGCTTTCAAGCTGTAAGTTGTTGTAGCGCCTGTGTCGTCAACAGCATCTATCTTCAATGTATCGAATGTGATCTTGGACTTTGTAACGCCGTCCTTCAATTTAGCTTCGAATGTGAACAAATCACCTTTCTCATTGCCGTCAAATACGTTGTTTCCCACGTCGAAAGCAGCGAGCTTAATAACGCTTGTCGATGTATCGTGATTCAATACAACAGTACCTTTTACGCCCGGATCGGGTGTATATGAAACAACCTCTACCTCATCCTCGTTCAAACCAACAGCTATTGTAGCACTTCCTATGCTCTTAACCGGCAATGTGGATATATCATAGCTTACAGTGATTGTGTAAACGTCATCGCTCTTTGACTTTGACAGAACGAATCTGGGTTCTCCTGCAACCTCACCTTTATCATACTCAAGAGTATCCGATGTAGCGTCAAGTGCCTCATCACCCTCACCGCCTACTCTATATGTACGCATGATCTCATTACCGTCAGCGTCTGTTGTATACTCGTCGATCTTACTGCTCTTTTCTTTCAATTCAAAATCAACCGAGTCAACACCCTCTTTCAATTTAACATTGAAAGTGAACAAAGTACCGGAAGCGGTCTGAATTACATCATTAGCCACAGAGAAAGCTGCAAGCTTAACAGCCTTTGCGTCTGTATCATAGTTTACCACAACCGTACCGTGTACATCAGGAGCCGGTGTTGCGGAAACAAACTCTACTTTTGTCTCGTCCAAAGGAACGATCATGGTTATGGAAGCAATGTTTCTGTTCTCAAATCCGGAAAAGTCAACACTTACCGTGTTTGTTCCGTCCGCATTTACTTCAGGTGAAACATTCACCGAAACGTTCATCCCGCCCGCAGCGGAAACGTTAAACATAAAAATACTTGACATAGTTGTGATTATCATAGCCATAGCACATAACAAAGCTATAATTTTTCTGTTTTTCATAATTTTCTCCTCTCAAGATTCTAATAAATTTCCAATCGGATTATACGACCGGATCAAACCGATGTACGTTTGAAATCGGAATTCGGCATATTAACAGCCTTACGAGCGATTCCCAGCGCATCACTTGCATCAAGCTCTTCATCGGCGTTTACATCGCCGTACAACCAGCTTATATATTCACCGCTGACTGTCAGGAAGCCTTTGGAGATACCGCCGTCAAGACCAACTGCAAGACGTGCTGTCTTAAGAGCGTCACTGGCATCAAGCTCTTCATCACCGTTTACGTCGCCGATAGCATACTTAAGCTCACCGCCGCCGCCTCCGCCGACAACAAGATCAGCCATACCGATACCGTCGGCAGTGATGTCCTCTCCGCCTACTTTTATCTTATATGTACCGTCTTCGAGAGCGTCTTTGAGCTTAATTGTCCATTTTACCTTGCCGTTCTCAGCCGGATCCTGATTGATGTACTCAATTTTATCCGCTGTTATTTCTTCGGTATCGGACACGCCCTTTTTAAGGATAAGAATCGTCATTTCTTTTCCGCTTGTAGCGCCGTCAACTTCAACGGTTATCGTTGTTTTCGCGGCATCAATGGTAGGAGTTACCGTCAACGCAGCAAACGCCGAAACTGCCATTGTAGCCGAAACAGCCAGTACGGCAGCAAAAGTGAGGATTGCTTTTTTCAATGATTTTTTCATTTTGTTACCCCTTTTCTGAAATAAATTTTTTTAATTTTTGTTTTATGAACATCCTGTCATATCCGATACACTGCCAGCAAATATGTATCCGATACAAAACAGTGCGTCATTACACACACTATACATTCATATACTGATATTATAAACTATTTGCTTATAAATTTCAATTTATTTTGTAAAATAAATTGAAATTTGTTGAAAATGCATTAAATGATATGTATGTATACATAATATTTTTGTGCAAATTCAACACAAAACAAGTGTTATTTACATCTATCCGTCATATAAACATATTGTACGCTTTTATTATATCATACTTTATATAAAATGTCCAATACTTTTTTATTAAATTTACATAAAAAAATTGTAACATAAATATAAATTTTTTCTTTATTGTTTATCCTTTTGTTTTGTATCTTCCTTTATGCTTTTCAAAATATCGGCAGCCGCAAGATTTTGCGGGATTATCTCCATTTTGCGCCTTTTGTCCTTTCCGCTTGCCGCGGCTATCTTTGAGGATATTTCCTTATCGCTGCATTTTATTTCTATGCCGCCTCTTTTATCGAGCATAATGAGAATATCCGCAACGGCGTCGCGGTCGAGTCCGCCGACGGGAAGAAAGCAGGACGCGCCTTTTTGGGTGGAAATATACAAAATATCGCCCTTTTCAAGCTCCGACCTTTCTGCGGCTCCGGCTTTTGCGTAAACCTCATTGTACATTCCGCCGAAACGTCTTCCTATATTATTTCTTTTAAGATAGACGGGCGTTCCGAGAATGATTCTTTTTATCTCCTTGATCGGAACGGACGTCATCTCGGTTTTTGCCGGGATAAATTCTCTGATTATCACCGTTTCATTGAGAATATCGTAGGAAAAAAATCCGTTTTCCCAATTTCTTATATATATATTCTCGCCGTCCGCCGAAACAAATCTTGCAAAAACCGTATTATATTTTATTATTACCACGGTTATTCCCGTTATCGTTCCTATAAGCGCCACTATGCAGAAAACAATATTGAATTTTATGATATTATACAGAAACAATATGATTCCCGCAGCCGCAAACAGCCCCACTGCCGACATTACCGAAATATTCTTTATAAGTCTGCTCTTTTCCGCTCCGGCTTTTATCGTATCGGTTTTCACGGCTTTCACCTCCGTCAAATAATTCAAAAATCGGTTTATACCGAATCTGTATAAATCAATTCATTTCCTGAACGGCAGCCGCAAGCGCCGATTCCGAATTTTGTTGTTTTTCGCGTATCGCCTGCGCCGTTTCGCTCACATTCGTGCCCGTCTGAGACTCGGCGGTCTGCGCGGGCTGAGGTACCGACTGCGGCGCGTTTTGCGGCGCGGACTGTGAAGCCGAAGAATTCTGAGGCGCCGCCTGACCCGTTCCCACTTCCACTTCCGTGGGTACCATTTTATATGTACTCTTGCCGAGTGATTCTCTCGAGACCTCCGCGCCGTTTTCATACACGATCTTTGTGCTTTCGACGACATATCCCGCCTTGCCTTTGCTTACCGTCTTTGTTGTTCCCGCGGGCAGATCGGGATTTTTGATTTCCTTGGTGGTGGGGTCGGTTCTTGATAGGGTTTTATGCTCAAGCTTGACGGTTCTTTCCTTTTCCCTCTCCGTTCCGACTATCGACACATCTATCGTTCCCTTTGCCGCCGACGATACGATCTTTATGGGATAATTTGTATTGTTTTCAAATTGAAAATCAATCGCATCGTCAACAACGGTCGCGTCCTGACCGAGAGGAACATAAGCCACGGGCAGCGAGTGATTGCGTCTTGACACGATCTTCAAGTCCGCATACAAAACCGCGCTGTAAAGCGTGGTGCTCACCTGACATACTCCGCCGCCTATTCCGTCCACCGACTTTCCGTTTTCATACACCGGCGCATTTTTAAAACCGTTTGCGGCTGTTCTTTTTCCGACAACGTCATTGTATGAGAACACCTCTCCGGGAGCAAGAACCGTACCGTTCATTTTGCTTGCCGCAAGAGCGAGATTTTGGGAACGGTTTACATTGGACGCGGAATATTTGGTGGAAAAGGACGCGAGAGTTTTGTTGAACAGCTTATTCTCAAGCATTTCCTTTGTTATTTGAGGCATTGTCCTTATAATTTTTATTTCTACCGGCTCCCCGCCCTCTTTTATTTTGGAAACCTTATCGTGCGCGTCATCCTTGTCAAGCTCCACGCCGACAACATGGCTTTTGACCGACGCGCTTTTTGCGGATGTTTCAAATCCGGCGTCCTGCGGTTCGGCATAGATCTCTTCATAAAGTCGGTCAACGTCAACCTCCGCCGGCGACTGCTTGTTCATGGTTATCTGTATATCGGAATATTTCCCTCCGGACACGGCGTCCATTATCTGTCCGATCGCGTCGGTGTAATCGCTCGAGGCGCCTGTTTTTCCCGGTGTGACCGTCACCGTATTTTCTCCGACTTCAACGCTGTGCTCCGTCAGCTCCCCGTAAAGCTGCTTGCCGAATTCATAAAGCTGCGCGTTCAGAGCCTCCGTATTGACGCTCGGCACGATACCTGCCTGCTTATCGGAAAAACGCATGATAAGAACGTCCTTTGCGTCGGACAGCTTGTTTCCGGACTTGCCTATTTCAAAAGCTTTCTTTGCCGTCTGAGCGGCGTCAACGGCAAGCTCTATGCTTTCCGTCGGTATTTCATATGTATTTCCCTCCGCCGAAACGCTTATCCGGTCGGTCTCAAAAAAATCATGCTCCGCTATTGCGGCAGCCGCCTCTTCCATGCTCATGCCGCTGAGTTCTATGTTATCGGCATATACCCCCGACGCCACGACATCCTCGGGCACCGCAACGAGAAGTGCCGCGACCGATGCCGCAAAAGCCGCCGCAAACGCGCACACAACAACGGCGATCGCCCTCTTTACACCGCTGTGCTTGGCTTGCTTCTTTCTTCTTGCGCGCTTGGGAACGGCGGTTGTCTCTCGTTCTGTCTTTGTATCCATTATTTTTTCTCCCACCTTTTATTATTAAAAAAATTAAAATATTTCTTATAAAATTGCCTTGATAAAAAATACATTGTTAAAAAAAGCGCATATATGTTTCGAGATACGACGAATATTCCTTCATAAACTCATATATCTCCTTATTCTTGCAGAGAATAACAAACGTTTTTCTTACATTATCGACAAATTTTCTGTTGAAATCCTCCGTATCGTAAGCCCTTGAAAGTCTGCATACGGCTTTTGCTCTCGGATCGACCGTGATCCGAAGCTCTCCGCGGTCGTTGATATACGGTGAGAGCGGAAATATCCTGCATGCAAGCGGGCGCTGATACCTGTCGCATACGCCTTTGCAGGTGCATAATTTCAATTTCTTTCTTTTGCCGTTATATTCATACGCGAAATCGGAATTTTTCAGCTCAGCCCATTCCGGGCGCAGACACTCAAAGACGCACTCTTCCCC
>JAFLUR010000144.1 GCA_022508725.1 Oscillospiraceae bacterium | reverse complement strand
ACGAGCGCTCATTATTTTTGTCGCATATTCCGTTACTTCGATTTTTCTTTTCATAAATATAACCTCCGTACTTAAATTTTGATAAAATAACATAAAATCGTATATTTACCTTGAATTTGCAGTATTTTACATCCGGAATTCCGTAAATATGCGCATATGTTCGATATTAAATATATTACTCATTACGATAAATTATAGCATGAATTTTTTCTTATGTCAATTTATGATTATTCAAATTGCCGAAAACCGTTTCATAAACTTGACTAACCGGTAATTATATGATATAATACAGTAGATTTTGGTTTGTCTGTGCGTATATTATAATATAATGATTATTTGAGCAAATCAAAGGGGGTCAATATGAAACAGTTTTACAGAAATCCTTTGTATTCATTTATTATAGGTATAATAATAAATTTTATAATAGCGGCGGTCTGCTGCACGGTTCTGTTTGTAAACAGGCACTTTATAACGGGCTCCGTCGCAGCCGTACTTATCGTATTTATGTTTGCGTCGGTTTTTATATCGGAAACGATACGCAGGCGAAAGTTTAACAAATGCATAGGAATGATCGTATCCGGAGGGGAGCATGAGCATAATATCAATATAATAGATACATTTCCCGTTCCGATGGCTATAGTTCAGGCGGATGCGACTCTTATATGGCATAATAAAGAATTTTCATCCGTTTTTGAGGATATACCCGTTATGGTCCCGATAAACAAGGTCATAACCGAGCTTGACTGGTCGGGAGTGCTTAAATCCACAAACGGAATAAAAACGGACGTTCATTATCTGGGCAAGCATTTTGAGGTTTTGGGGGATATTGTAAACAGCGATGATAACTTCAATATATTCCTTTATTTCATAGACCGTACCTTTCAGGAAAAAATACAGGCTCAGTACGAAAATGAGCGGCTTGATATTGCGTTGGTGTCCATAGACAATTATGATGAGATAATGCAGCGTATGGACGATTATGAACGCCAGTCGATCATAACAAAGGTTGATTCGTATATACGCAAATGGGGACTTGAAAGCGCCGGAGTCATGCGCAGGTTTGAAAGAGACAGATATATACTTGTTTTTGAGCATCAGTTTCTGAGCCGGTATATCGAAAAAAAATTTGATGTAATAGATTTTGTCAGAGAGGTCGGCGAAAATGTCAAGCAGCCTATAACAATAAGCATAGGAATAGGAACGGGGGGAACGCTTGCCGAAAACGACGAATATGCCCGCGCCGCAATAGATATGGTTCTCAGCCGCGGAGGAGATCAGGCGGCGATAAAGGATGACAGCCAGTATAAATTCTTCGGCGGAAAATCAAAGGAATACGAAAAAAGCACACGAGTGCGGACGAGGGCGATGGCTCTTGCGCTTAAGGATTATATCAAGCAGGCGGATAATGTAATAATTATGGGTCATATAAACACCGATTTCGATGCTTTGGGAGCGGCGGTCGGACTTCAGCGTGCGGTGCGAAATCTCGGTAAAACTCCGTATATAATATATGACGGTTCGGAATCCTGCCGGGATATGGTCGCCCGGATGAATGAGATTGAAGAGTATGACGGAATGGTTATCGATTCGTTTGAGGCGCAGGAGGTGGCGGTGCAAAATACTCTTGTTATTATAGTGGATGTTCACAGACCGAGTATGGTGACTTGTCCGTCATTGCTTAACAAATCACTGAAAATAGTTCTTATCGACCATCACCGCAGGAGTACCGAATTTATAAATAACTGCTCATTGGTTTATCATGAGCCGTATGCATCGTCTACCTGTGAGATGGCGACCGAGCTTCTTCAATATATCGACGACGGCAGAAAGATGACTACATTTGAGGCAACGGCACTTTATATGGGTCTTGTTCTCGATACAAAGAATTTTGTGATGAAAACGGGAGTCCGTACCTTTGATTCAGCTTCATATTTAAGAAGATACGGAGTTGACACGATGTATGTAAAATCAATGTTCAGCATACGTCAAAGCGATTATATAAACAAAGCGGAAATAGTAAAAAAATCCAAATTTATTAATGACAGCATGGTTGTTTCGGTATGTGAAGATAAGATTCCGAATATATTCGTTGTTTCTTCGCAGGCGGCGGATGATATGCTCGGGATCATAGGTGTTAAGGCGTCGTTTGTTGTTTATCCCATCGAAAACGGTGTCGGTATAAGCGGACGCTCGCTCGGCGCGGTAAATGTTCAGCTTATTCTCGAAAAGCTCGGCGGAGGCGGACATATGATGGTCGCGGGCGCTCAGATAAGAGGAATATCCCTAAATGAAGCAAAAGAAAAGCTTGCTGACGCCGTAAAGGAATATATATCGGAAACAGCCGAATCGTAGATGATACGGTTTATGCGGTATGAATAAATTTTGAAAGTTAAATTTGAAAGGGAGTTTTGCAAATGAAAGTAATTTTAAATCAAGATGTGAAGGGTCAGGGGAAAAAGGGGGAGCTTATAGAGGTTTCCGACGGATATGCAAGGAATTTCCTGTTCCCGAGAAAGCTTGCAAAGGAAGCCACAAGCAATAATCTGAACATAATGAAAGGACAGCGCGAGGCGGCGGAATTCCATAAGCAGCAGGAGCTTGATGAGGCAAAGAAGCTTGCCGAAAGGATAAACGAAATAACCGTTTCCATAAAGGCAAAGGCAGGCGCGGGCGGAAAGCTTTTCGGTTCGGTCACAAGCAAGGAGATTGCGGAAGAGCTTAAAATGCAGCATCATATCAAAATAGATAAGAAAAAGTTCGTGCTTCCCGAGGGAATAAAAACTCTCGGAACAACGGTTGTCGATATAAAGCTGTATCCCGATGTTGCGGCAAAGCTCAAGGTGAATGTTTCGGAATTGCAGCAGAAATAAATCAAATCGATATTTTGCGTAACGGAAAGGATATTTTAAAATGGATATGGAGAACATTCCGGACAGAAGTATGCCGCACAATATCGAGGCGGAGCGTGCGGTTATAGGCGCGTTGATGATAAATTCCTCCGCAATGACTGTTGTGGTCAATATTCTGAAACCATCGGATTTTTATTTTGAGAATAACAGAGAAATTTATAAGGCTGCCCTTGAGCTTTTCGACGAGGGCAGTCCTATTGATATTGTTACATTATCTCATCTTCTGTCCATGAATGACAAGCTGAACGCCGTGGGCGGTACGGAATATCTTACGGCGCTTGCGTCAAGTATTTCCACGACTCAGAATATTACGAATTACTGTGAGATAATTCGTGACAAATCGATTCAGCGTCGGCTCATAACGGGTCTTGACGTTATAACAAACCTTGCATACAGCGGAAGTGAAAAAAACGAATATCTCCTTGAACGCGCGGAACAGGTCATATACGATATTGCGGCGGGACGCGATAAGTCCGATATTGAACCGGTAAGCGAAATTCTTATGACGTCATATCGGGAAATGGCGGATCGTTCGCTTGCAAAGGGAAAGCTGACGGGACTCGCGACGGGATTTCGTGAGCTTGACAGACGCACAGCCGGGCTGCAAAATTCCGACCTCATTATTATAGCCGGACGTCCGGGTATGGGCAAATCAAGCTTTGCCGTAAATATAGCGGAGCATGTAGCTGTAAACGACGGTATTACGGTCGCGATATTTAATCTTGAAATGTCAAAAACTCAGCTTATGAGCCGTATTTTATGCTCACAGGCGCTTGTTGAGTTAAATAAACTGAAATTGGGCGATCTTAACGGTGAGGATTGGATGCAGATCTCCGAGGTTATGGAAAGGGTTGCAGCCGCTCCTCTTTATATCGATGACACTCCGTCTGTAACGGTGTCGGAAATAAGAGCGAAATGCAGACGGCTTAAACAGTCAAAAAATCTCGGGCTTGTTGTTGTGGATTATCTCCAGCTTATGACATCAAGCGGCAGAAATGATAACAGGCAGCAGGAGATTTCCGAAATTTCACGTTCTTTGAAAATTCTTGCAAAGGAGCTTGATGTCCCTGTTATAACACTTTCGCAGCTTTCACGAGCCGGTGAATCAAGAAGCGATAAACGGCCTCTTTTGAGCGATCTGCGTGAATCCGGAGCAATAGAGCAGGACGCGGATATTGTTATGTTTTTGTATCGTGATGAATATTACAACAAAAACAGTGAAGAGAAAAACACCGCCGAATGTATAATCGCAAAGTTCAGAAGCGGTGAAACAGGTACGATAAAGCTTGGCTGGCAGGGTAAATATACGAAATTCATTGATATTGATTGGAAAGCGGAGCAGGCGAATGAACAGCATTGAAATGACGGTAAGCACTATAGAAAAACACGGTCTTATAAGTAAAAACGATAAAATTCTTGTCGGATTGTCGGGAGGCGCGGATTCCGTTTCCTTGCTGCATATTTTGCATTCCTTGTCCGGTATGTACGGCATAACCGTGTATGCCGCGCATATAAACCATAATATGCGCCCGACCGCGGAACGGGATATGGAATATTCAAGGCTTTTATGCAAACGTCTGGGTATTGAATTTTTTTGTCATTCCGCCGATGTTTCGGGATTTGCCGAAAAAAACGGTTTATCCTCCGAGGAGGCGGGAAGAAGGATACGATACGATTTTTTCGATAAGGTATGCAGGGAAAATAAAATAGACAAGACAGCCACGGCACATAATCTCAATGACAATGCGGAAACGATTTTTATGAATTTTATCAGAGGAAGCGGTACAAGCGGATTAAAAGGAATACCGTACCGCAGAGGAAACATAATACGCCCGATTCTTGATTTGACAAGAGAGCAAACGGAAGAATACTGCCGCGCGAATTCTCTTGAATTTATGACGGATGAGACTAACCGGGAGCGTTTGTATACGCGGAATAAAATCAGGCTTGATTTGATACCGTATATAGAAAAAAATATAAACGAAAATTTTATCCGCAGAATTGCCGGAAATTCGGATATAATATCGGATGAGGATGATTTTATGGACGAAATTGCCGGAGATGTGTTCAATAAGGTATTTTCCCGTGAAAAAGATCGATGCGGAAACAATGTCTTTATTCTTGATACATCAAAGCTCGTATCATGCCGCAAGGCGGTGCTGCGACGCGTGTTCCTGATATATTTTTGTAAAATATACGATACCGATAAGCACATGGAGCGCAGGTTCATCGATTCGGCGATCATGCTTATGAACGGACAATCGGGCAGGTCGCTTGATCTTCCGGGAAATATCGTTCTTTCAAACGAATATGGGACGCTTCGCGCTTACATAAACAAGTCGTCCGAATTTAATATGCCGGAAATTGTAAAAACATATAATGTTCCGGCAGGGAAAACATCGGCGGAAAATATATTTATCCGTCCGGAATTTGCGGATACTCTTTCCGTGAGAGCGAAAAAAGACGGCGATTATTTTTATCCGGAGGGTATGGAAGGCAGGAAAAAATTGAAAAAATTGTTTTCCGATTTAAAAATTCCGGTAAGCAAACGCAGCGCCGTTCCGATAGTTGTTTCGGGTGATGAGATCGTATGGATTGCGGGAATACGCGCGGACAGACGTTTTGTCGCACTTCCCGGCGAGATAAGTGTAAAGCTTGAGATAAGATATAATTAAATATATTAACCAAATACTCAAAAACACTTGCATTATTTCTGTATATATGATAATATATTCAGTATAGACGATGTTCATAATGAGGTATTGTCATATAAATCGTTTGCCGGCGATTTGTAAACGGCGGGATTTGTTCGATGTCCCGGTGATTTATAATTTCGGGAACCGGAGAATTGAGAGAATTTTAAGTGAGGGTTTTGACCTTTACCGAAAAACTGTTTTAGGAGGTATAAATATTGCAGAAAAGACTTAAAGGCTCGGGTGTGTGGATCGTTGTAATATGTGTGTTTTTGATATTATATATGATCATAGACTCATATCGGACCGAAACAAATAAAATGGCGTACGGCAATCTTATCCGTGATATACAGCAGGGAGCGGTGACTTCGCTTGTTTTGTCGGAAAATTCCGTTATTGCAAAAAGCGCCGAATATCCCGATGGCGTCACCGTCCATATTCCGTCAATATCGGCGTTTTA
>JAFLUR010000143.1 GCA_022508725.1 Oscillospiraceae bacterium | reverse complement strand
AACAAGCTGTGAAAGTCAAGGAATTTCTTATGAAATTCTTTGAAGAAAACCGCAGTAAAACGCGTGTTTTTCTCGGTTGCACAGGTGACCGGCAAAACGAAGTTTTACGACTGACCAAGGTTTTTTGATGCAGAATTTAACAGCTTGGGCAAGCGAAAAATTCAAAAGTTGGTTGGGTCATCAATATAATCCGTATTTGTATTTTATGCGTTCGGTTTTTCTTATAAGCGGTTCGGATATGATCCATAGAAAGAACGCCGTTGAGAATGCGTTTATGAGATCAAACACAAACGCGTTTGCATATACGGCGGCAATCGCGGAAATATTGATTTCCGGCTCGTAAATAAGCGCCGAGAAGTTTATAATTCCTCCGTATATTATCATAACCGCGAAAAATCCGTATATACACAGGAATAATTTGTTATATTTGATCTTCCGGGAAAGAAGTCCTGATATAAAGCCGATCATTCCGAGACAGAACATCTGCCACGGAGTCCACGGCCCCTGACCGAAGAACATATTCGAGGCGAATGCCGACAGCGCTCCCGCAAGAAAACCGCTTTCGGCGCCGAAGCATATGCCCGCAATAATAATGACCGCAGACATCGGCTTAAATTGCGGGATCATATAAAACGCTATTCTCCCGACTGCGGCAACAGCGGCAAAGGAGGCGATGACAACAAGCTTTTCCGCCTTTGCTTTTTCTCTTTCGAGATTTATAAAAAACGGAAGCATTATTTCAAATATTATCATAAGACTTATAAAATAATATTTGCGGTCGTCAAGCATATAAATCCCGCCGAATATTGTGAGAGGTACAATAAACATCGTTATAAGCAGCGATACCGCGGTATGTTTTGACAATATATTTTTCGGCGGCTCTTTTTTTGTATTTTCCGGATTTTCTTTTATCTTTTTGTTTGTTTTTTTATCTGTTTTTTTTTCTCCGGAGTCGGAAGCGGGATAACAAACGGAATCTGTATGAGGTATTTTACCGCCGAATGCGGAGATGACTTCATCCGAGGTTACGGCGGAGGGAACAAAATCTCTTGCCATACGGTTAGCCGGTGTGGTATAAAAATTTTTGCATGAGAAAAATTCCGACGGATTTCCGGAGCTGACGATCTCACCGCCAAACAGCATTGCGCAGGTGTCGGAAACCGACGCGCAGAACTCCGTGTCATGCGATATTATGATAACGGTCGTACCTCTTTTTTTCAAATCAATAAGAATGTTTGCCAGAATTTTTTTACAGTATCCGTCTGTTCCGTTTGTCGGTTCATCAAGAATAAGCACCGGAGGTTTTGAAAGAAACACCTTTGCAAGCGCCGCTCTATGCAGCTCTCCTACCGAAAGATCGTACGGGTGACAATCGGTAAGGTGCGTCAGTCCGAATAATTCGGCAATTTTATTTATTTCGGTATCGTTATCCGACATATCAAAAAAGTCATCCCTTATTGTGTCCTTTATAAACAATCCGCGCGGATCTTGGGGGAGAACTCCCATCATTCCGCATCTTTCAGATACAGGGATTTTATTTATATCGGTTCCGAACAGCTTTATATTTCCTCTCTGCGGTTTGATAAGTCCCGCCGTAAGCGCTGCCAAAGTGCTTTTTCCGGCGCCGTTTCCGCCGAGAAACGAGCAAATTTCCCCTTTGTGAACGGCAAAGGAAAGTCCGTTTATAACATCGGGAAGATTTTTTTCGTATCTGTACCGGACATTCTTTATATCGACCGCAATTTCATCATCATATTCATATTGGCGGGGTGAAAATAAAGGATTTGTTTTGTACCTGAGCGAATAAAGCCAATTTTTGCCGTCGCGTACCGTAACGGGCGCGGATTTTGCCGATGTATCGGATAATCCGAGATATATCCGCATGGGGGCGGGTAGGGAAAATGAAATATCTGCGTCTGTCATATCCGCTATTTCACATGGCGGGGCGTCCGCGATAATTTTTCCGTTAGCCATATATACAGCCCTGTCGGACAAAGGGAATACATGGTCAAGATTATGTTCGGACAATATGACGGTTGTTCCGAGTTCCTTGTTTATCTTTTCGAGAGCGGAAAAGAATTCCTCCGCCGCTATCGGATCGAGTCCCGCCGACGGTTCGTCAAGAATTATCACCGAAGGCTGCATAGCCATGACCGATGCAAGATTCAGTATTTGTTTCTGACCTCCGGAAAGCTCGTAAACATTCTCATGAAACAGATTTTGTATGCCGAAAAAAGAAGCTGTTTCCGCGACTCTTGCGCGAATTTCGTTATTCGGCAGTCCCATGGATTCAAGCCCGAAAGCAAGCTCGTGCCATACTTTATCGGTAACGATCTGATTATCGGGATTTTGCATAACAAAGCCTATTTCGGAACTGTTGGTATTGAGTATTTCCTGCGAGCGGAAATATATCTTTCCCCCTTTTGTTCCTGCCGGAGAAAGCACGGGTTTCAGATTATGCAAAAGCGTTGACTTGCCGCAGCCGGATTTCCCGAATATAGTTATAAATTCTCCGCCGTTTACAGTCATGGAAATATCCGATAAGGCGGGAATTGTTCTGCCCGGATATGTAAAGCAGAAATGTTCTATTTTAAAAATCTCCATTTTAAATCCTCCGTGATCTCAAATACAGCGGGTGTAACACAAAGTATGAAATATGCGGCAAAAACGCTTAATGAATATATATCACACGGCTTTTTGTCCGTTATCGGAAAATATGAAAATCCGAGCTTTCCCAAACCTGCGCCTGCGATTATATAAACCGACATAAAAAGAAATAACGAAAGCAGAATTATATCACGCATATCAAATTTGTAAAGATGAAAAGATGTGCGCTTTTTTTGTCCGAACCCTCGGCTTTTCATGCTTACGGCGGTCTGAGCGGAATTTTCGAGAGATACGGTTATCATAGCCGACAATATATTTATTCCGTTTTTTAAACGCCTGATAATACCGCCGTTTCCGGTACCTTTGCCGAGCAGGCTTTGGGCGGCGGATATCTCTTTTATTCCGCGGGAAAATCTCGGAATAAAGCGCAGAGTCATCGACAGCGCAAGCGAAAGGGCAGGAGAAAGCTTTCCGAACAGATATATGAATTTATCGCTTGTCATAATTTTATTGAAGCAGGAAAACCACATAAGCATTGACGCGAGCATTGCCGATGCCGCAAGGGAATATACAAGCGATTCCAAGGTAAGCGGATTTCCGGACGGAAAGTAGGCGAGTATTGTTGCGCCCTTGTGATTAAAGAGTATATTTATTGCCGATGCAAATAAAACAAACGGCAATATAACCGTGACGTTCGTGCGGATAAAATCCTTTCGGGAAAGGATAAGCAAATATGCAGCCGAGCCTATAAGGGATATTGCAAGACATACCGGGTGCATAAATATACACGAAAAAACGATCACGCCCGAAAAATATACAAAATTGACCGACGGATGGCACCGTGAAAATTCATTCATAAGCTTATCCGCCTTTATACCGCATCCGGATTTCCGGTCAGATCCAATGTGTAGACCCAGCTTATTCTATCACCGTCGGAAAGGACATACTGCGATGACGAATAACCGGGAAATATTCCGTTTACACTGTATTTCCAACCCGAAAGATCGCCGAAATCGAATTCGTAAATATTGTTTATTCCCTCAATATAATAGCTGTTGTATGCAGGCGTTTTTGAAAATTCAAGGTGAATACGGTTGTTTTTCATTTCCCTTGAAAGAACATCAAACACCGTTTCGCCCTCGCCGAAAGACACATTTTGCGACGAATATATAATACCGTCGGGCGGAACGACCTTTGCTTTTGAGGAAAACCCGGGTTCATTGAGAATTTCGGTACAGCTTATCGAAAGAGTGCAGTGCAGCTTTCCGTCCGTCGGATTTTCAATATCGTCCCGGTTATCCGGAGCGGGGGAGGGGCTGACGTGATTACGGTCGGCGCTTTGATCGATTTTCGGAATTATTTTCGTATCGATCTCCGGAGTATCGGAAATCGGAATTTGCGGCTGAGTTGTATTTACGGGGGTATTTTCCGGGTTATTACCGGACTCTGTGTTTTGTGCGTTCGGAGAAATACCGGGCAATTCGGTCCCGGAGGGAGAAATCGTGTCCGGTATCTCCGGTTGGGCGGATGGATCCGGCGTGGGATCAGGGGTAAATGCAGCCTCATCGGTCGGCTGAGCCGGCTGTATTGTATGTTCCCCGGCCGGGGAAATATTACCGGCATCCGTTATAATGCTTTTGTCGGTCCTATGGATATCTCCCCAAAAAAATGCAACTGTTAAAACGACCGCAGATACCACTGCCGTAACGATAATTTTTTTATGTTTCATTGCCGGACAAATCCTTTCTTAAAATATAAATTTATTTTTCCTCGGGTCATTTTTTATTTCCTGCCTAAAAGACCGTACAGCATAAGCGCCGTTTCTCCGCGCAGTATCGATGTTTGGGGCATTATATTATCCGATTTGTACGGAATGATACCGAGCTTGTCGCAGAGCGCCGCCGATTTTTCCGCCCAATCGCTTATTTCGGCATGATCGGAAAAACGCGTCAATGTATCTGCCGTATCCGTGCTGCCGGAGTCATCGTCTTTTCCCGATAACACAGCCGCGCGGGCAATCATAACGAATGCCTCCTCACGCGTTACGTTACCGTAAGGATTAAATTCCGTGTCCGATACACCTTTGATTATCCCGTGTTCATACGCGGAATTTACAACGCCGAAAAACCAGTCGTTTTCCGATACATCGTTAAAATATGAATTCCCGGGAACAAGGGTTATGTTCAATGTCCGTGATATGATTGCGGCGAATTCCGCGCGTGTCACGGTGCTTTGCGGTTCAAAGGTATTTTCGGTTTTTCCGTTTATTATGCCTGCCGATACAAGAAAATCAACGGAATTTTTTACACTCTCGTCCGCTATGTCATCAAAATGCTTTACCGACGGCACGGATAAAGCGGTAGTATTTTCCGTATTTACATCGGTCATATCATAGAGAGTATTTTTCCCCTCCGAGGCTCTTTTAACAGCCGCAAGCGCATACAAGCCCTGTTCGGAGGACATTTGATCGACTTTCACAGCCGAATGAGAATGTGCAAATCCGCCGCCGGGTATATAGTAGGACATCAGATCGTCAAGAGTCGTTTTGCCGTTTTTGACAAATGCGGGATCATCAAGAGGTATTCCCGCTTCGCACATGGCGGTTATCACCTGAGCGGTTGTTTCGCAGGTTTCGGACAGTGCGGAGCCGAAACCGCCGTTTTCGTTTTGCCGCCGTGAAAGAAGATCAAGCGCACTTTCGATACATTCCGCCGCTCTTGCATCATTCTTATATTTTGCGAGTGCCGATATCGCCAATGCTGTTATATCGGTATCCGAAACACTGCTTCCGGCGCCGAGCGCAAATCCGCCGTCCGGGCATCGGCTCGATATGATATAATCCAAATAAGCGTTCCGAGAGGAAAGCTCATATTTTTGCGAATCCGCCGCAAGCAAAGCGAACACGGCTCCGTTTATACCCTGCGATATTGTGCGTTCATAATCCTCCAAAGGCTTGATGATATCAAACCCGCCTATATTGCGCGGGTCCGCGCCGACCGATGTAAGCCCGAGAATAACGCGCGAATATTCGGTATATTTGCGTTCATGCAAAATTCCCTGCTTTTCGGCGACCGCAGCCGAAACATTGTTTAAATAACGATTTATATATTCATCGGGAATATCACAGCCGCAGCGCGAAAGGGCAAATATTGCCCAATCGCCCCCCACAGACGCCGCGGTGGGGTTATCTGCGTTTTCGATAATATATCCGGCTGTTTCGTTTATTGCTTTATTTATATCATATTCCTGTGCGTATGCGTTGCCGCAGTATATTATAAATGCGATCGATACCGCAAATAATAATCTCTTCAAAATATTTCACTCCCATCATTGTTATCCGATAGCCACGGTTTCCGAAAGCTTCATAATAATTTCCGCAGTTTCCGCGCGCGAAACATATTTATCCGGGAAAAGCATATTCCCGTCCGTATCGAGAATACCGTTTTGAACCGCCCAAAGAACTGCGTCTGTCGCATACGGAGACACATCGTCGATATC
>JAFLUR010000142.1 GCA_022508725.1 Oscillospiraceae bacterium | reverse complement strand
ACGCAAACTTCGATGAAGGAACAATTGCGGCGGTAGACGGAAAAATCATAAACAGCGGTGCGACCGTTACGGAGGATAACGGAAACAAGGTTGCCGACCTCGGCGGCTCGGCGCATATGGCAATTACAAAGACGGACGGTTCGCCGATACTTAAAGATCTTGAAACTGCGGCAATTCATATCAGAGCAAAGGCTACGGGCTCCAATAAGACCGACTGGTACTTCTTCGCCGCCGAAAGCGCGGCTGCTCCGAGCGGCGGCTCTGAAAAATACATAGGCGCGTTCAACAACAATGCCGGTGTAATTAATTTTGAAAGATACAAGGGCGGCAGAGGAAATCCGGGTGTTACGGTAACCTCGGCTAAGAACGAATGGCATGATCTTGACTTCCTCTTTAATGAGAAAACAATGGAAATCTATGTTGACGGCAAATTCAAAAAGGCTCAGTCACATGATGATGTGAAGCTTTCCGATATTCTCGGAAGCGCGGATACGCAGATATTCTATATAGGCAAGGCTACATGGGGCAACGGCGAATATATGAACGGTATGGTTGACGATATTTCCGTATACGGCATCGCCCCGATTACAGATATTGAAAATAAGAACATAACCGATACGCTTGTGCTCCCGAAAGCGGCAGCAGATGCGGGCTACAGCATAAAGTGGACGAGTGACAACACCGACGTTATAAGCATTGACGACAGCGGCGCGGCAACGGTAACTCTGCCGACTGCGGATACGTCCGTAACTCTTACGGCACAGATAACCTACGGCGATATCACGATAAGCAAGGATATTAACGTAACGGTTCAGGGACAAACCGCGCTTACCGTAACAGTAGATTCCGATGCAGCCGATAACGTAAGTGTTGACAAGACCGAGGCTCATTTGGGCGATGAGATTAACGTAACCGTAACCGCACCTGAGGGCAAGGTAATAAAGGACGTTAAGGCGGGCGATACGAGTATACTCACAAGCGGCAGAAAGGGAGCGTATAAGTTTAATATGCCGTCAACGAATGTAACGGTAACTGCTGAATTTGAGGATAAAAAACAGACGGCTGTGTTCCGGTTTGAGGATGATACAGCCGACGGAATTACATATTTGCGGGACGGCAGTGCGGGTACTATGGAATTTGCGGCAGGTAAGACGGGCAACGCACTGAAGCTTACTCCGAGCGCGAAGAACGGATATTACGGTAAGCTTGACAAATTCCCGCTTGCTCTGAGTTTCTCGGTGGGAGCGTGGATCAAACCCGCGGATATGAACACATGGTGGCAGAGAGTGTTTGATTTCGGAATAGGCGAGAATAACAGTATATTTGTTACCACACTCGGCGAAACTCCCAATTCCGGAACAAGCGGAACATACCGTGTGGACGCATTCGGATCAGGGATAGATTCGCCCAAGAAACTTACCGCGAACGAGTGGGCATATATAACAGTTACATATGACGAGGCATCGGATACTCTGACATTATATTTGAACGGTGAATCCGTAGGCACGGCAGTTTGTACAAAGAATATGGCGGAGGTGTACAGCGGCACTGCAAATTATATAGGTAAGTCGCAGTACGCTGCCGATGCACTGTATAACGGTCTTATAGACGAGATGGTAATTTACAATTACGCTATCACGGCAGACGAGATAAAGACACTTATGGGTACGGAAGCCGCGCCAACGAATGAGCCGACAAGTACACCGACGAGCGTACCGACCGACGCGCCGACAAGCGTACCTACAGACGCACCGACAAGCAAACCGACGAGCGTACCTACCAACGCGCCGACAAGCAAACCGACCGACGCGCCGACAAGCACGCCGACATTAAAGCCGACAGATACACCGTCTCCGAAGTATGCCGTAAGCGGAACAATAACCAACGCCGATAATACTGCGGCGAAGAATGTCAAGCTGACACTAAAGCCGACCGACGCACATACGTTGACTGATGAGAATGGTTTCTACGCGTTCAGTGACGTTGAGACGGGCATCTACAATCTTATCGTTGAATATGATGATAAGACGATTACAATGCTTATAAAAGTAGAGAATAAAGACGTTGTGATTGACGTAAATCTTCCCGCGACCGGTGTAAGCAGCGCGCTTGAGGTTAAGGGTGAGAATACGCCTGATATCATAGTAGGCGGTCTTGACAAATTAGCTGATGAGATTGCCGAAGCAGCAGGTCGGGACGCTGTTACGGAGGTTAAAATGACGGTTGAAAGCAAGCCCGAAAACACTGCAGATCCTGCGCAGAAGGCAATAAAGAAAAAAAGCGGTGACAGTAAAATTGAGTATATTGATATTGTGATTGTAAAGACCGTTGATAACGAAACCGAAGAGATAAGCAAAACAGGGAATCTGATTACGATAGTTATTCCGTTTGCAACGGAAGGAAAGTCGAATATAAGGGTTTATCGTTATCATGGCGGTAAGGCTGAGTCTATGAGCAACAGCGGCAGCGGTGAGCGCTGCGAGGTAGGAGACGGATTTGTTACAATCTATGCGCAAAAGTTCTCAACTTATGCGATAGCGTATGATGAGAAGCCGCAGTCTTCGACCGAACCGACAACCAAGCCCGTGCAGGGAAGCACGTCCTCACATTCGAGCAGAAGAACGAGCACAACGCCGTCACCCAAGCCTACGGCAACACCGGAGGCGACGGAGGAACCGGTATCAAGTGAAGCTCCGATTGAAAGCAGCGAGCCGACATCGGCTCCGCTCAGTCCGGACACACTTCCGTTTGATGATGTTCACAGTACGGATTGGTTCTATGACGCGGTTAAATTCGCGTATGACAACGGATTAATGAACGGCGTTGCGGAAACCGAGTTCGGTCCGGGCATGACACTCACCCGCGGTATGCTTGTGACAATTCTCGGAAGAATGGACGGTGCGCCGCAAGCGATGGAGACAAACGAGTACACTGATATAGATCGGAATGCGTATTATGCGCCGTATGTTGCTTGGGGCACGGCAAACGGAATATTGAACGGCTTCGGCGACGGTACATTCCGTCCCGACGAGGCGGTAACGCGCGAACAGACAGCGAAGATTATCAAGTGTTATTATGACTGTAAGGGTGAAGGCCCTGTCGGAGCATGGGCAATCGGACTTGATTACAGTGATACGGACCGGATATCGGACTGGGCGGCTGAGGGCGTGATGTTCTGCGCGATGAAGGGCATTATGACGGGACGCGAGAACGGAACATTCGATCCCAAGGCAAATATCACCCGTGCGGAATTTGCGGTCACAATAAGCCGGATAGACTAAAAATCAAATAAGATGCGGTTTTTATAATAATCGTACATAATTTTCGGAGAAGGTTGCCGGCAGGAAACGGCAGGCAACCTCTTTCGGAATTACAGAGGGATTGTTATGAAGAAAAAAATGTTGGTTTCTTCGGTGGTGGTGATGCAGACGCTTTGTGTGAGCATTTTTCGGACTACTCGTTCTGTTCTTGCTGCAGAGGCAATTTCCGCATTTCCGGGAGCCGGGGGCGCAGTAATGTACGGCACGGAGGCAGAGGTAAAGGACGGCAATACCAACGGCAAAGCCGAGAGGAAAATATGCCGAAAGGATGATCGGAGGATGCAAACAGGCTATGAGAAAACAGTGAGTGGAGGTTAACACTATGAATTTCAAAAGAGCAATAATAACTGTAGTATTGGCAATGCTTGCACAGATTGTACCTCCGGCAATTTCGGTAAGTGCGGAAGAAACGATGCCGATTTTATGGTACAATTTCGAGAACGGAGCGAAGGATATTTCGGGTAACGGACTTGACGGAACGATAAACGGAGCAGTCATAACCGACGGAATGGCGGTGTTTGACGGCGCCGACGACTATATACGGATGCCGAACGGTATATTGAAGGACGCGGATTCGGCAACTGTAGCGATTTATCTTAAATCGGAAATCGAAAAGCAGAATCAGTTCACATGGTGCATAGGCAACTCAAACGAAACGGGATATATGTTCCTCAATACATATAATCCGAACTCAAAGCTCAGAGCGGCAATTACACTGACAGACTACAAAGCAGAGAGTGAACTGGCAACGAACAATTATGTAAGCGCCGACGAATGGACGAGTATTATAGCGGTATTTGACGGAGCAAATTCCGTGATGTATCGTGACGGAAAGGCTGTTGCAACGGCGAATATATCCGTAAAGCCCTCTGATTTGGGCGCGACAACCGCGAATTATATTGCAAAATCCGTATACAACGATCCGTATTTTAAGGGAACGGTATCGGATTTCAGAATTTACAACAGAGCGCTGACAGCGGAGGAGGTCATAAATTTGAGTGAAGAACAGAAAAGCTCATATACGAAAACCGCGCCGAAAATTACGTCTGTGTCGGGTGATGGTATAAAATCGTATGGAGTGGAATTTGACACGGTAAACAAAACTGTTTTTATTCCCGTGCAGGTAGGAACGGATATTGAAAATCTGTCGCCGGTATTTGGGTGTGAGAGTGACGCTGCCGTGACGCTTAAAAGCGGAACATACTCGGACGGTGTTGTAACCGTAACGGACGCCGGAGATTCATCGCTTACGGCGGATTGGACTGTAACGGCAGGCGAACGCGGAAACGCGGTTCTTGACGGCTATTATGCCGATCCCAACATTGCGGTATTTGACGGCAAGTATTACATATATCCGACAACCGACGGTGGTACCGGCTGGGATGCTCCGTATTTCAAGTGCTTCTCGTCGGAGGATCTTGTTCACTGGACGGACGAGGGCGTTATACTCGATCTTGCCGACGTAAGCTGGTCTAACGGCAAGAACGGCTGGGCGCCTACCGTAACAGAAAAGAACGGAAAATATTATTTCTATTACAGTGCGGCTCCCGCTGCAGGCGGTGGAAAAAATCTCGCCGTCGCCGTGGCGGATTCGCCTGTCGGACCGTTCGTGGACAAAGGGGTTATTGCGGCAGGCGGAGCATATTCCGGACAGATGATAGATCCGGCAGTGTTCACTGATGACGACGGTACCTCATATCTTTACTGGGGCAACGGCTCAACGATGCACGCGGCAAAGCTTACGGATGATATGCTCCATATTGAAGGCACAGTCAAGGACTACCGGCCGGGCAACTTCCGCGAGGGCGCGTTTATGATTAAGCGCAACGGCGTTTATTATCTGATGTGGTCGGCTGACGATACCGGAAGTCCGAACTACCATGTACGCTACGGTACCATGGATTCGCCGCTTGGAACACTTACCGGAAATACGCAGATACTGCATAGAAACAACGCGAACTCAAATCTTATCAAAGGAACGGGACATCATTCGGTTATAAATGTTCCGGGAACGGATGAATGGTATATATGCTATCACCGCTTTAACACCGCTCGTTACGGAAATCAGGAAACTCAATCGAGTGAGGCGGGAAATCATCGCGAGGTGTGCATTGACAAGCTGGAGTTTGACGAAAACGGCAATATTAAAACCGTTACACCGACGCTTGAGGGAATTACAAATCCCGTATACGCAAGTCGGAATTCGGTTTACATTTCGAAAACGGAATTTGAAGGCAGATCGTTAAATTGGTCGCTTGCGGCAACAGACGATATTTCGGACATTGATGTTTACACGGCTCTCTATGATACGGACGGCGCAATCGCGGCTGTTGCGAAAAATCAGATGAGCGGCGAGTTTGAAATCGATCCGCAGTCGGAATATACGCTGAAGATATTCACATGGAAAAAGGATACAATGGAACCTGTAGGCAAAGGATATGCCTGCAAGCAAATTAAAGCCGATACATCGCTTTACAGGCACGAAAAAAACGGCGGACAGTGATAGGTTCTTCCTTATCTGAGCATCAATATTATAGTTACGTCAGGGTTTAAAAAGCCCTGCCGTGAAAAACACCGGAAACTTAATTTACAGAAAAAACTTCGCACTCCCTGCGAGCCTTAAGCTTACGAAGAACAGCTTTTATTTTAGCCCGCATTTTTTCAATCGGATTAAAATCCGGACTGTATGGAGGAAGATGTAACAATTTCATTCCCGCATCTTCGGTTTTTCTTAGAGCCTGTTTAGTATTCCTCCAATCGTTGGATTTTTGAGTGGATTTTTCTGC
>JAFLUR010000141.1 GCA_022508725.1 Oscillospiraceae bacterium | reverse complement strand
ATAAAACATTACCCTTTACATACATTATACGACATTGTATTTTAATTTGTCAATAGTTTTACATATGGTAAATTATAACGAAAAAATCGTTAAATTATCATAAAAAATCGTACTATATCACTGCGGTATAAAAATTATGAAGCTTTACGGGCGGATTATTGTGCATAATGATTAAGCGGATACATAAATCCGTGCAGTCCGACCGTCATTATATCACCGGCAACCGGTATGCCGTCTATGCATATTACATTGGCTCTTACACTTTCCGATGTTTCATCCGGATAATTTTCAACTATATATGTATATCTTACCCCGCGCTTTCCTTTATACTTTTCTATATCAAGTCCCGCGGCTTTTTGTATATCGTTATAATCGGTATATACATCATCAAATTCCTCCGGAATAACAATATCCTCACATTCGATAAATCCGGGCTTAACCTCCCAGCCGTATTTTTCCAAAAAGGCGATATTTTTATCTTCCGTTCCGTCATTATCCGCAAAAAACATAAATATTACCGCAATAAGAATTATAATAATTACTGCGCATACATAAAACCACAGCTCTTTCACAAATTCCACTCCCCAAGCAATATTTTATACTAAGGAAACACTGAATAAATCAATATCAAAAAATAATTTACGAAAAAATAGTGCGTTCGGGAGCGTTTACGCCCGGAAAAGTGTATATTTTTTCGTAAATTATTTTTTGATTACCTTTAAATCAGTGTTTCCCTAAACAGGCTCTTATTGAAATATATAATAAAATACAATAAAATATTACCGAGAAATACAAGAACCTGCCGGAAAGCAGGTTCTTATTGAATTTATTTGTTTGTATTTTCCAAAAAGTCCAGGATTATTTTTATTGAATTTTTAACCGCAAATTGCGTAAACTCCGCAAATGACATCGGCGATTCTCCGTCGGCGCAGTCCGATATCGCGCGGAGAACACAAAAATCCACATTATTAAGATAACACACATGACCTATGCTTGCGCCTTCCATTTCTGCCGCGCTTGCTTTAAATGTATCTTTGATAAAGATCCTTTGCTTATCGGATGATATAAACTGATCGCCCGATGCTATCACTCCTTTTACAGCCGATATTCCGTCCACCGCCGATGCCGATTTGAAAAGTCCGTCGATCAGTCCGGCGCTGCACGGTATGTTTATCAGATTTATTCCGCTTATAAGTCCCACCGGATCGCCTATCGGAGATGTATCCATATCATGCTCGACAACACTTTCGGCAATCACAACATCGCCAACCTTAATACCCTCGGCAAGACCTCCCGCAACACCGATATTTATAATATACTCGGGTGCATATTTTAATATCATCGCTTCGGCGCATACCGCGGCGTTTACCTTTCCAACCCCGGACACCGCAACGA
Organism: Oscillospiraceae bacterium; assembly: GCA_022508725.1. GTDB lineage: Bacteria > Bacillota > Clostridia > UBA1381 > UBA1381 > JAFLUR01. The sequence goes on along the minus strand of JAFLUR010000141.1, from coordinate 4,717 downwards.
CAGCTTGTATACCGCACAAATCGCCTATGTAAAAATCGACTCCGCTGACTTTTTCTATTTTAACGGATTTCATTATCTCCTTCAGCGATTCCACCTCAACCTGCATTGCTCCTATAATTCCTATCATAAAATATCTTCCTCTCTTTTATTTATTTTTATTATTCTGTCCATTACCTTGCCGTATGCCGGAAAGGACGAATATATTTTATTCTTTATTTCATCCGTCTTTTTAAGGTTTTCCTCTTTCATCGAATCATACAGCTGCATATACATATGCCTAAATCTTGTAATACGATCGGCGGTATCGGGAAATTCCTCCAAAACATCGTTGTTGAACGCTCCCATAAAACATGATACCGCATCATAATAAATGCCGGCAGTCCTTTTAATTATCTCATCGCTTGCATTGCCGTGCATTTCAAATATGCTTTCGCACAATACCGCGCGAAATAAAATATCGTCCGTCTTTTCCGCCTCTTTTATAAAATGATCACAGCAATCGTCATATTTCCGTATGATCCTCAAGTCAATTCCCGTCACGCAGATATCTTTTTTTATACCGTCGCTTATGGGAATACCGTATTTTATAAAGAAATAAATCAATTCATGAAACACGCCGGCTCCCGACATATTTTTAAGCAGTTCGGTTATCTCACCGGTTTTTCCCGAATGATCGAGATAATAAACGCAGAATACCGTAATCGTTTTATCATCGGACGCCTGTCCCGTGTTTTCGGCAAAAATACGAAATACATCCCATACCGCCGCTTTTTTTGAAAAATCAAAATCGGTGAAATATTTATATATCAATTCGGTTCTGTCTGCCGCCCTGATATAATCATACACATTTATAATTACATCTTCCGACTTCGTTTTTAAATATATGTTGTATGCACACGTTATGAGATTGTTAAGATCGGCGTTATTGCGTATATCCGTTTTATATAATCCGTTGATAATATTTTCAGCCTTATTTATATTTCCTGTATTTAAATAAGATACCGACATCATAACCTGATTGAGTATATAATTTGCGTCGGAGATTTCAAGAGTCATGGATGATATCTCCGGAGAAGTAAAATGCCCCTGCACGATCTCGGAACGAAGCTTCATAAATTTTTCGCCGGCTTTTATCGCCTTGTCATAATTTTCTATTCTGTAATATCCTTTGAATATATAATTATAAATATTAAGATCGACCACCGATTTTTTTTTGTACCGCTTAAAATATTTTTCGGCTGTTTTTTCCATATTTATATAATCATGCGCATTAAAACAGGTTCGTATTGCCTTTTCATACAGTATTCGCCCGGTGTAATCGTCATCATCACACATTTTTGCCGCAAGCAGGGCATATTTCAAAGCATGATAATTATCCGCCGCCGCACCGTATGCATCCGCAAGATGCATGAGCAGTCTGACATCTTCGGGATATTTATCGACATACTCTTTGATGGTTTTTATATATTTGATGTTCTTTTTGGTATGTGCGCGCCCGGTGACATATCCGTAATGCAGAAAGACCGCATTTATATTCTTTCTGGCATCTCCGACGGGATAGATCGCTTCATGTATGGGATAATAAAATTTTAAATTCATTGTACGTTTTGAAAGACGCAGCGCATTAAAATCCGAATAGTACGTTTCCCCTTGATTTCTTATAACAATCGTTGCCCCGTCAAATTTTTTATATTCTCCCGATGAAAAGAAATGTATCAATTCTTCGGGATTTTGAAGAATTTCATCGGCATCGACAAACATATACCATTCTCCCTTTGCCCGCCGGAGAGTGGTATTTCTCGCCTTTGAATAATCGTTGCACCATTCGAAATAATATACATTATTTGTAAATTTCTTTGCTGTTTCAACGGTTTTATCCACAGAGCCGGTATCGGCTATTATTAACTCCGAATCTATCGCATCAAGCACAGGCTTTAAGCTTTCAAGACACATTCCGAGATATTTCTCTTCGTTCTTAACTATCATGCCTATCGATAATACCATCAGCCTGTTCCCTCCTTTCCGAAAACATTGAGCGGCAAATTTATTTTTTTTATATATTCGCAAGCTTCTTTATCCGTGTCAAGCATTCCGCATAAATATCTGAAACGGGTTAAAGGTTCAAGCAAATACGAATTTTCGATATTTATCTCATCACTTATCGGAAACGGCGGTCTTTCACGCAGAGTCTTGCAATATATATTCTTTATATATTCCATATCTTCGGCGTTTATATGATCGTGAAGTACAAACAGCTGTTCGCATAACGGAATTATCATATCCGGATCATTCGTTTTCTTCAGATTATCGTATATAACGGATATCATATCGTCAAAATGCACATCCCTGATATATGCCTCTTTGTTTTTAATACATTTTTCCGCTTTTGATATATCGCCGTATTTCAATAAAAGATATAAAATATCCGGAATATATTCCGCCGCATTTTCCGCCCGGACATATATATCATCGTCATGAATAAGCTCCTCGTGTTTACCGCATAAAAGCAGTTTGTAAAAAATTCCCGACGCACCCGTTTTTGCCCGGCAATGCATCATTTCAAGCACATCATACATATGATCGTTAAAATAAACTCTGTTTTCCGTATACATATTTATAACACTTGCCACATCCGCAAGATAATCGTTTGCATCGGCAAAGTCCGTAAATCCTTTCAGCATTTCCCGGCTGCGGCTTTTATCATAAAGCTCAAATACCGCAAATGCAAGATTTCTTATGTTTGAATTGCCCAAAGCCTTCGGATATTTATATATTTTGTCAAGAACAGAGATACCTTCGGCATAATTACCAAGCCTTGTATATGCCGACAAAAGCATTATCATATTCTGAACAAGATAAAACTCGGAAATATCAAGAGACATACTTCCCTGTTCGATAGACGTAAGCTTTTTATTCAAAACAAGATTTCTTGTATGCTCATATTTTTTATATACACCTATCAACTCGGCATATCTGTCCGTTCCGTAATACGCGCTTATCAAGGTATCGGTTATATTAATATCTGTTACGCGCGGTTTATCCGTCAACGAAAAATATTTCTCCGCCGCCTCGAATAATTCGGTATAATTTTTTGCCTTAAACAAACATTTTATAAAGCTGTTATATAACAGATTTATATATTTTCCGTCACGGCATTTTTCTGTCGCATACCGAGCTGTTTCTATTGCTTTATACAAATCGAAATTACTGTACGCATCTGTCAGCAGCAAATACAAACGCATATCGTCCGGATTTTCTTTAAGCTCTGTTTTTATGCTTTCCGCATAGCGCTTGGCCTTTTTCACAAAAGCTTTTCCCGAAATATATCCGTAGTGAAGAAACACGGCATCGGTATTAAAATATTTATCGTCAAGCGGGGACAACGCCTCATGTATAATGCCGCAGAAACGCATATTTCTTTTTCTGTCGCACATACGCGCAACTGCATAATCGCTGTAGGAAGACATATCTTCTTCATTATTCAGGTTTCTTTGTATGCACATCGCCCATGAATATTTTTTATATTTGCCTGTTTTAAAAAAACGGATAATGTTTTGGGGATTTTGGAGTATCTCATCGGCGTCAATAAACATAAACCATTCTCCGCTTGATTTTTCCAGCGTAAAATTCCGCGCCTTTGAATAATCGTTGCACCATTCAAAATGATATACCTTATCGGTAAATTCTTTCGCTGTTTCAACCGTTCCGTCTGTCGATCCGGTATCGGCTATTATCAGCTCCGAATTTAATTCGTCAAGCAGCGGTTTTAATGCTTCAAGACACATTCTGAGATACTTTTCCTCATTTTTTACTATCATTCCTATGGATAATATCATATCGATCCCTCCGGGAAACAATTTTCCGTACACCGCTTCATCATTTCAAAATCTCCGCCGAGCGCATATATCCCGGCGCGTATGGGTATTCCGTATAATGTCATATTTTCGGCGGCATCCGAAAAGTCGTTAAAAACACTGCCGTAGCCGGCTGTCTTTTTGCCGTACGATTCGGAAAAAATTTTACGGCCGTCAAATCCATAGTTATGTGACACGCACATGAACGAATATATCAGTTCTATAATATATAAATCATCGTTATCGTATTGTTTGATATATTCCGATATAACATCACAGGCATCATCGAAATTTTCAAATGAATACTTCATAAGCCTTTTGATAATATCGGTATCGGAGAGAATTTCCTTGATATCCGCATTTATTTTGCATATGATATACAACGTATCCGGCATAACCATTCCGACGTTGCAAAGCGCTGACAGTCTTTTTTTTATGTCATCGGCTTTATCCAGCAATAACCCCTCCGCCGCGGCATTTCTTATATAATACACATTATAGTAAATGTCTTCCTTATCGGTGTATTTTTCGGCAATAATACGATATAACGAACAGATCTCCCGCAGCTTAGCGGTATTGTGAAGAAAATACTTGTTAAATACCGCGAGTTTGTTTTTATCTGAGCTTATATATTTATATATTTTTGAAAAATACCGCTCGTCACACTGCTTTTTTGACGCACATACAATTGTATCGACCACTCTCTCAAAAACCGCCGCTCCGCTGTATTTTGCTTTTACGGCAGTTTCGAGAATACTCTGTCCTTTAGGGAAAAATCCGCCGTCATAAGCCGCCTCGGCAGCCGTGCAGGCGCGGGCGCGCTCGGCGCCGGGGCGTTCGCCGCCGGGGTATGCGCCGCCGGC
>JAFLUR010000140.1 GCA_022508725.1 Oscillospiraceae bacterium | reverse complement strand
AATGTGTTATAATTTAATTATAATATAAGGTTCTATGGCTTATTTTTTGATGTCACGAGGAGGAATAAGCTATGGGTAAAGATTTAAATGGTAAAGAATTAGGCGAAGGTCTGTGTCAAATCAAAGATGGGAGGTATATGGCGAGGTACACAGATTATTTTGGAAAAAGGAAATCAATATACGGTAAGAAATTGAAGGAGGTCAAGGAAAAACTGAACAAAGCCGTTTACGAAGATAATTTGTACAATGGATGCATTGATAGCAATAAACTAACGTTAGACGAGCTTTACAAAATATGGATCATATATAAGAAAAAGATTGTCAAGGGATCAAGCGCTGTAACATACGCATATAATTATGACAATCATATAAAAAATGTATTTGGGATGAGAAAAATATCATCAATAAAGCGGATGGATATAGAAAATTTTCTTTTTGACCTTCGCGAAGATCATAGTTATAGGACGGTTAAATTGATAAAAAATATTATAAACAATATGCTGAAATTTGCGGTAAAGAATAATTACATAACGTATAACGTGTGCAATGATATAGAGTTGACCGGAACAAAGGAGGACAAGGCGAAAAGGATAATGCAAAATGAAACAAAATATTTAACAGATAAGCAGGTTAAACTTTTTTTTGATTATTGTGAAAATTCAAGAGTTAAAATAAGGAATATATTAAAATTTATGCTATATACCGGATTAAGGGTCGGTGAAGCATGTGCTTTAACATGGAATGATATTAATTTTGAAGAGCGCTACATATACGTTAATAAAACTTTTACTCAGTATGCAAAATATTCTGAAGAAAGAAAAAAATGTGAAAGCTATACACAAACACCAAAAACAGAAAACTCAATCAGAAAAATACCTATGTGTGATATTATTTATGATTTATTGGAAACACAAAAGATAAGCAAATATACAAACAAAAATTTTGTATTTTTATCTATACGAAGAAAACCGTATACAACATATGGTATAACCAGATCATTGGAATTTGCGGTTAATAAATTCAATGAAACGCAAGAAGAGAAACTTCCGAACTTTACTCCGCATTGGTTACGACATACATTCGCTACAATGTGCCTAGATAAAGGTATCGCTCCAAAAGTAGTACAAATGTATCTTGGACACAGTGATATTCAAACTACAATGAATATATACACACACGTTTCAGATGAACTGATGAGCGGAGAAATCAACAAGATTAATGATTAAGCGATTGGTGTAAAATTGGTATCAAAAGTGAAAAGCGGCAGCTTAAAACCTTGATATTATGCGAATTTAAAAAAAATTTACTATATCTCTTGATTTTATTACGAATATATAATATAATATATGATGTGTTGTTAATTTATGAAACATTGGAAATATCAACAGCATGATAAAAGTCATGTGCGGCGGTGTAAATAAAGAATACCGTATTTTAGGAGGTCGGATTTTTTATGGAAAAAAGAGATATGCTTTACGAGGGAAAAGCAAAAAAGGTTTTTAAGACGGATGATGAAAACCTTTATATCGTGGATTACAAGGATGACGCCACAGCGTTCAACGGACTCAAAAAAGGACAAATTTCGGGAAAAGGTGTTGTGAACAACAGAATGAGCAATTTCCTTATGCAAATAATGGAGAAGAACGGTATTCCCACGCATTTTGTCGAGGAAATAAGCGACAGGGAAACGGTCGTGAAAAAGGTTTCCATCGTTCCGTTGGAGGTGATAGTAAGAAATGTTGCTGCCGGAAGCTTTTCAAAGCGTCTCGGAGTTGAGGAAGGCTCCGCGCTTAAAACCACGATCCTCGAATATTGCTATAAGGATGACGAGCTCGGCGATCCGCTTATAAACGATTATCATGCCATGGCTCTGGGAATCGCATCGAGAGAGGAGCTTGATAAAATAGCGGATATGACATTTAAGGTAAATGATGTTTTAAAGGCATATTTTAAAAGTATAAATATAGAATTGGTCGATTTTAAGATTGAGTTCGGACGGACGGATGACGGAGACATTATACTTGCGGATGAGATATCTCCCGACACCTGCCGTCTGTGGGACGCGGATACTCATGAAAAGCTTGATAAGGATCGTTTCCGCAGAGATATGGGAAATGTGGAGGACGCTTACAGGGAGGTATTCAAAAGACTCGGACTTTAACGGGACGTTGATTTGAAAGGAATTGTTTATATGAATAATACATACGAAAGTCCGCTTACCTCACGGTACGCAAGCAAGGAGATGCAGTATTTGTTTTCTCCGGATATGAAGTTTTCCACATGGAGAAAACTGTGGATAGCGCTTGCGGAATCGGAAAAGGAATTGGGACTCAATATAACCGACGAACAGATAGAGGAAATGAAACGACACATCGGCGATATAAATTACGATGATGCAAAAAAGTATGAGGCGGAGGTGCGTCATGATGTAATGTCGCACGTTTACGCTTACGGACTTCAATGCCCGAAAGCAAGACCGATAATACATCTCGGAGCCACAAGCTGTTATGTCGGAGATAATACGGATATTATAATAATGACGGAGGCAATGAAGCTTGTTAAGAAAAAGCTTGTAAATCTTATAAAGATACTCTCGGATTTTGCGGACGAATATAAAAATCTGCCGACGCTTGCGTTTACTCATTTTCAGCCGGCGCAGCCCACGACGGTGGGAAAACGCGCGTCTTTGTGGATACAGGACTTGCTCATGGATCTGGAGGATATCGATTATCAAATTTCAAAGGCAAAGCTGCTCGGATGCAAGGGAACTACCGGAACACAGGCGAGCTTTATGGAATTGTTCGGCGGAGATCATGAAAAATGCCGTGCGCTGGATAAAAAGATTGCCGAAAAAATGGGATATTCCTCATGCTTCGATGTGAGCGGACAAACATATCCGAGAAAGCTGGATTCTCAAATTTTGAATGTTTTAAGCTCCGTTGCTCAGAGCGCGTACAAATTCTCGAACGATATAAGACTTTTGCAGCATTTAAAGCAGGTCGAGGAACCGTTTGAGAAAAATCAGATAGGTTCATCGGCGATGGCGTACAAGCGTAATCCCATGAGAAGCGAAAGAATAGGCTCTCTTGCAAGATATGTGATAGTCAATGCGCTTAATCCGGCGATCACCGCATCGACACAGTGGTTCGAAAGAACGCTTGACGATTCCGCAAACAAGCGTTTGTGTGTGCCGGAGGGATTTCTTGCGGTTGACGCTATACTCAGCCTTTATATAAATGTTGCGGACGGGCTTGTTGTTTATCCGAGGGTGATACATCGTCAGTTTATGGAAGAGATCCCGTTTATGGCAACCGAAAATATTATGATGGATGCCGTTAAAAAAGGCGGAGACAGGCAGGATCTGCATGACAAGATAAAACGGTGTTCGATGGATGCGGCGGAAAATGTCAAGGTTCACGGATTGAAAAATGATCTGCCGCAGAGAATTGCCGCGGATGAAGCGTTCGGACTCACCGAGGACGAAATTCTTGCTGTTTTAAAGCCGGAAAATTTTGTCGGACGCGCGCCCGAACAGGTCACGGAGTTTATTTCCGAAAGGGTAAAGCCGGTTATTGACGCCAATAAGGATATGCTCGGTGTTGACGTCGAAATAACGGTATGACGATATATGTTTTTATATGAATGAAAAATCACCCTTTTATTGAAAAATCGTTTTTACGGAGTGCGGGAAGGAATGGTTGATAATTATGGTAAGAGCTATTGTAGGCGCCAACTGGGGCGATGAAGGAAAAGGCAAAATTACCGATATTATGGCTTGCGAAGCCGATATAGTGATCCGTTTCCAGGGAGGAGCAAATGCGGGACATACCATTATAAACAAATACGGTAAGTTTGCGCTTCATCTTCTTCCGTCGGGGTCGTTTAACGAGAAAGTTATAAATATGATAGGGAACGGTGTGGCGCTTAATATACCGTCTTTGTTCGGTGAACTGAAATCTATTGTTGACAAGGGAGTTCCGGAGCCGAATATTATGGTGTCGGAAAGAGCGCAGGTACTTATGCCGTATCATATTTTATTCGATCAATATGAAGAGGAGCGTCTGAGCGACAGAAAGTTCGGTTCCACAAAATCGGGTATCGCGCCGTTTTATTCGGATAAATTCGCAAAAATCGGTTTTCAGGTATGGGAGCTGTTTGCGGGTGAGGAATATTTAAAGGATAAGATCCGGTCGGTTCTTGAGGTTAAGAATTTGATACTCAAATATGTTTACAATAAGCCGGAGCTTGATGAAACGGAGCTTTACAATACCCTTAGGGAATATGGGGAGACAGTAAAGCCTTATGTGGTAAATACGGTCGAGTTTATGCATAAAGCAATTAAAGAGGGCAAAAATATTCTGCTTGAGGGTCAGCTCGGCTCGCTGAAGGATCCCGATTTCGGAATATATCCGTTCACCACGTCATCATCAACGGTTGCGGGCTACGGAGCCGTGGGCGCTTGTATACCGCCGTATGAGATCAAGGATATTATAACCGTTGTAAAAGCATATTCAAGCGCTGTGGGCGCGGGAGCTTTTGTAAGTGAGATTTTCGATGAAGAGGCGGACGAGCTCAGACGCCGCGGAGGCGACGGGGGAGAATACGGCGCCACCACGGGCAGACCCAGACGTGTGGGTTGGTTTGATGCGGTTGCAACGAGATACGGATGCATGGTTCAGGGAACCACTCAAATTGCGTTTACGGTGCTTGATGTGCTCGGTTATCTCGATAAACTGAAAGTATGTGTGGGATATGAGGTTGACGGCGAGATCATTACGTCGTTCCCGACAACGGACAAGCTTAATCGGGCAAAGCCTGTCTATGAGGAGCTTGACGGATGGAAATGCGATATACGGGGAATAAAGAGGTATGATGATTTGCCGGAAAACTGCCGCAGGTATATAGAATTTGCGGAAGAAAAGATTGGTTTCCCGATCAAGATAATATCCAACGGTCCGAGTCGTGACGATATAATTTACAGATAAAATTATGTATAGCGAGGACATTGAAAAAATATGCCGTTTATGTGAATATTCAAAGACGGCAAAAGGTGTGGACGGGTATATTTTATGTGTAAAGGACGGTGGCTATTACAAGCTTGATCATACCTGCGCCGTATTCAAATATGATATATTCAAAAAGCAAATAAGACGCAAAAAGGAATTCAGCACAAGTTTTACGGCGGAGGATTTTAAGCTTTAAATAGATTTCCGTGATGGGAAATATGATAAAAATTTTAATTTTCGGGAGGTGTTATCATGAAAAACAATGTTAAATGGATCGGCATAATAGCGGCTATTATAGGTCTTTTGGGCGCTGTTGCGGGAATTGCGATCGCAATAAATCGTCTCGGTTGCATTGCATTATTTGATGAAGAATCAGAGGATTAATTAAAAAAAGGAGAAGAATTGTTATGAAAAAAGTAATATTTGTATTGGGCGTTGTAATGGGTATTATGTCTATGGTTGCCGTGATACTCGGTCTTACAAAGATAGGTTTTTTGGAGAAAAGCAGTCCGTTCAAGAAAAAGCCGGCGGCGCGTGATGAGGTTTACAGTGAAACCGATTGATACAAAAAATCTGTTGAATGAAACAATTGGAAGGGATTTTTGAATAATGAGAAAAGGATATTCTGTAGTTATAAAAACAATTGCCGTTGTTTTTGCCGTGGCAATGATGCTGTCGCTTTCCGCATGCAAACCGGAGGAAAACGATTTTAAAGCGGCGCAAAGCGTTGTTTCCGCTATGTTTGATGAAATTATTTCCGGAAACGGCGTTTCCGATGCGAATAAATATTTTTCATCCGCCGATGACATACCCCGGGAAATTCTTGACAGTATGAATTTCAGAAAGGTTTTTAACGACGATGGCGGAGAGGAATTGATCGAGGAGTTTAAAGGTATTTTCGGCGCCGAAAAGGCGGAGGAATATGTTGAAACGATAATCGATAAAGCTTTGGAGACTGTTTCGTACAGTATCGACAGCACCAAGGCGGAAGGAAGAAATGTTTCTGTCAGCGTAACATTGACCTATCCGGACGAGGAGAATATGGTCTTCGATGTGATGGGCGATGAAGATGAAGCGTTCCGTGAAATATTCGGAGTAAGCGATCC
>JAFLUR010000014.1:4393-15821 GCA_022508725.1 Oscillospiraceae bacterium | reverse complement strand
GGTAAATATCGGCATTATCCTGCGTGCCGGCGAAATGTACTAAAACGGCGGTCAAATAAATCCGTACAGCGGTATACGAGATAATGACTTTCTGACGATATGCGGAATAATAACCCGCAGAAAAAACAAAATGACGCGAAAAAACGAAATGATGGCATTTGTCACGATAGAGGATCTGTACGGTTCATTGGAAATGCTTGTATTTCCGAAAATACTGCGCGAATACAGTCCCGTGCTTAATGAAGAAAGCATTGTGGCGGCAAAAGGGCGCGTCAGCTTCGGCGATGAGGACGAGCCCAAATTTCTGTGCGAAAGCATTGTGCCGATAAACACAGCCGCCTCAAAAGAAAAAACGCTGTATATATGCATACCCGAAAGAAACGGCGAAAATCTTGCCGTACTGTCCGGATTTTTGATGAAATATCACGGAAATTCCCCTGTTATAATAAAATTCGCCGACAGCGGAAAGGTCATGAAAGCTCCCGAACATCTCAGGTGCAGCTTGTCATCGCCGCTTTTTTCCGAGCTTTCGGAATTTTTCGGAGCCGAGAATGTTATAATAAAATAACGGATAATGAATAATGCGGCGGATTTTTCTGTTGTTTCCGCCGCATTTTTTCAGCGCATTATATACATAATGCCGAGTCTATTGCTGTTCCTATATTTTTGAAAAATCCCTTTGTCTTTCTTTTGAGCTTGTTTTTTTGACTCTTTGAAAGAGGATCTATCATTATTGTCGCGGCAGCTCCCACAGCAATCCCTGCCGCCATTCCCTTTATAAACGTACTCATAACTGTTCCCCCCGTAAAATTGCGGAAATACCGATTTAAAGCAATCAAAAAATAATTTACGAAAAAATGCTTATTCTTTGGTTCAATTACTCATACATTCGCACTGTTTTTTCGTCCGTCCGCACGGATGTCCGGTAAAACGGAGCTTTACCGCAAATCCGCCGGTGCCCGGTTATTTTTTGATATTTAATCGGTGTTCCCTTATACATCCGCGTCATTTCTTAAAACGTAATCCAAGCCGTCGCGGTATGCGTTTTTATTATCCGCATTTATTTCTTTTCTAAACGCTTATACGAAAAATTCTATATTTTCACAAAAATAATTTTCCCAAATAATTTATCTTCTTTTTCCTTGCTTTTTTATCCGTTTTATGGTATAATCAAGGAAACATCGATTTAAAGGCGATCAAAAAAACAATTCGCGGAAAATTGCGTATGTAACGCGCTGTTTTTCCGAATGACAACGGGCGTCCCGTAAAACTAAATTTTACGGCAGGTCACGCTCTCGCCGAATTGTTTTTTTATATTATTTGTTCGATGCTTCCTTTTAATTTATTCGGTGTTTCCCCAAATGCTATAATATTTATGTCAGGAGCGAAATAATATGAACGAGTTATTGGATATAATGGGTAAAAATTCTTTCCGCCTGAATGATTCGGAAATAGCCCGGATGCTCGGAATTACGGAAGAAGAGGTTACCAAGCAGCTGGAAAAATTGGAAAACGATCATATTATCGTAGGATACAAGACCCTTATCGACTGGGAAAAAACCGATATAGAAACGGTGACCGCGCTTATCGAGCTGCGCGTAACTCCCAAAAGAGGCGAGGGATACGATGAGCTTGCAAAACGCATATATAAATATCCTCAGGTTAAATCCGTTTATCTTATGTCCGGAGCATACGATTTGGCTCTTACCGTGGAAGGAAAATCAATGAAGGAAGTGGCGCTGTTTGTGGCGCAGAAGCTTGCCCCCATGGAATCGGTCGTAACGACCGCAACCTATTTTGTTCTCAGAAAATACAAGGAGGACGGCGTTCTTTTTGACGATGATGAAAAGGATACACGCCAGGTGATAACATTATGAAAGATTTGAATGAATTGCTGAATGAAACAATACGCGTTATTCCTCCGTCCGGCATAAGAAAATTCTTTGATATTGCCGACGAAATGAAAGACGCCATCTCTCTCGGTGTGGGCGAACCGGATTTTGCCACACCGTGGACCATAAGAGAGGCGGGCATCTATTCTCTTGAACAGGCAAGGACTCATTATACCGCAAACAAAGGACTTATCGAGCTGAGATACGAAATATGCAGATATATAAAGGATAAATACGGCGTGGAATACAACGAAAAGGATGATGTTCTTGTGACCGTCGGCGGCAGCGAGGCTCTCGACTTGATGATCCGCTGCGTTATATCCGCCGGAGATGAAGTTCTCATTCCGGAGCCGTCTTTTGTATGCTATAAGCCGTGTGCAATCATGGCGGGCGGAGTTCCCGTTATTATCGAAACAAAAGAGGAAAACAATTTTAGGCTTACTCCCGAGGAGCTTAAAGCGAAAATAACCGACAAAACAAAGCTGCTTATCCTCCCCTACCCCAACAACCCTACCGGCGCGGTCATGTCAAAGGAGGATCTTGAGGCGATCGCCGATGTACTCCGCGGCACCGATATTCTCGTTCTTTCGGATGAAATATACGGCGAACTCAGATACGGTGAGGAAAAGCATACCATGTTTTCGGCTATAGAGGATATGAGAGAAAGAACCGTTGTAGTAAACGGCTTTTCAAAAACCTTCGCCATGACGGGCTGGCGTCTCGGCTATGCGGTCGGTCCCAAAGAAATCATAAGCGCCATGACAAAAATGCATCAGTATTGTATAATGAGCGCACCCACAACAAGCCAATATGCGGCTGTAGAAGCGCTTAAAAACTGCGACGACGATGTAAAATCAATGTGCGCCGAATATAATTACCGCCGCCGCTTTATTGTGGACGGTTTCAGAAATATGGGGCTTTCCTGCTTTGAACCGCTCGGCGCGTTCTATGCGTTTCCGTGCATAAAATCAACGGGAATGAGCAGTGAGGAATTTTGTATGCGGCTTTTAAACGAAGAACACGTCGCCGTTGTTCCCGGCACCGCTTTCGGAGGGTGCGGAGAAGGCTTTATAAGATGTTCATACGCGTATTCGATAAAAAATATACAAGAGGCTTTAAAGCGTATTTCGGCATTTGTCGAGAGGCATAAAAACAATTAAGAGAAAGGTTAGGTTATAATAAAATGGCTGTAAAATACATATTTGTAACAGGCGGAGTCGTTTCCGGATTGGGCAAGGGTATAACGGCGGCATCTCTTGGCAGACTCCTTAAAGCCCGCGGATATAAGGTCACTATGCAGAAATTCGATCCTTATCTTAATATAGACCCGGGAACGATGAGTCCCTATCAGCACGGAGAAGTATTCGTAACCGACGACGGAGCCGAAACAGACCTTGACCTCGGACATTACGAAAGATTTATTGATGAAAACTTAGGTGTTTACAGCAACGTAACCACCGGAAAGGTATATTGGTCGGTAATAACAAAGGAACGCCGCGGAGATTATGAGGGCAGGACCGTTCAGGTAATTCCTCATATAACCAATGAAATAAAAAACAGAGTCTACCGCGTGGCAAAAACCGAAAGCACCGATATTGTTATTACGGAAATCGGCGGTACCGTGGGCGATATAGAAAGCACGCCTTTTCTTGAAGCGATAAGACAGGTTTCCCAAGAGGTCGGACGCGAAAACTGTATGTATATCCATCTCACGCTTGTTCCGTATATCCCCACATCGGGAGAGCATAAGTCCAAACCCACTCAGCACAGCGTAAAGGAGCTTCTCAGTCTGGGCATACAGCCCGATGTGATAGTATGCCGCAGCGAGGTGGAGCTTGAAGATGATATTGCCGCAAAAATAGGACTTTTCTGCAATATCCCGAGCGAATGTGTTATACAAAATCTCGATTGCGAAACACTCTATGAGGTTCCCCTTGCACTCGAAAAGGAGGGACTTGCGAAAATCGTATGCAAACGTCTTTCACTCAGCGACAATACCCCCGATCTTGAGGAATGGGCTAAAACAGTATCTATCGTAAAGGCTTTGATGCATGATGAAAATAAAACCGTCACCATCGGACTTGTCGGCAAATACGTCGCTCTGCATGACGCTTACATCAGTATAGTCGAGGCTCTCAAACACGGCGGCATCGAAAATTATACAAACGTCAATATAGAGTGGATCAACTCCGAGGATATCAACGATGAAAACGCTGACGATTATCTTAAAAATGTTGACGGAATATTGGTTCCCGGAGGATTCGGAGACAGAGGTATTGAGGGTAAGATCACTGCGGCAAGATATGCCCGTGAAAATAAAATACCTTATTTCGGAATATGCCTCGGTATGCAGATAGCCGTTATTGAATTTTCACGCCATGTCATGGGACTTGCGGATGCAAACAGCTCGGAGATCGATCCCGATACCCCCGATCCGGTCATCGACCTTATGCCCGAACAGCGCGATATTGAGGATCTGGGCGGTACAATGCGTCTCGGCTTATACCCGTGCAAAATAACAAAGGACTCAAAAGCATATGACATATACGCAAATCAGGACCTTATATACGAGCGTCACAGACATCGCTATGAATTCAATAATCTTTACCGCAGCCGCATTACGGAAAAGGGTATGATCGTATCGGGACAATCGCCCAATGAAAAGCTTGTCGAAATGATAGAAATTCCCGAACACCCATGGTATGTGGGCGTACAATTCCATCCGGAATTCAAGTCGCGTCCCAATCACGCCCATCCGCTTTTCCGTTCATTTATCGAAGCGGCAATGAAAAATTCGGAAAAATAAAAATATCGTTCGCATGAGTATATATCCGGTAACATACCGGTCAATCAAGCAATTAAAAATACGGCTCACCTTCCGATGAGCCGTATTTTTAATTATTCGATTTTTGATGAAGCTCCTTGAATTTCTTCTGCATACGAAACCGGCTGTCAAGCTTCCTGCGCTTGTATATCTTATAATTCAACGACAAACCCGCCGCTTCAGGCGGCACACTGATATTATCGGTCCGGAATACCACCGCCTTGGGATTTACCTTTATTTCAACCTCCCTATGATTTCCTCCCGCCTCTCCGTCAAGAGTCCACGGTGTCTCATTTTCAAAGGTCATTTTTATATGCGATGTTTTAAAGGTTATTATATTTTCCGTGTTAAGATCATGATTGGCCATTTCGGTAATAATATTCTGCAAATCCATGATCGTTGTGGGCACTCTTATAAATGCGGCCTCAAAAACGCCGTCATTGAGAGATATTTCAAGCTCGGAACTCCTCTTCTGCCCCGCCAGCCGCGTCGTGTTTGACACCATTCCGAAAACAAAATCATCCTCCAGCACGTTTCCGTCATATTCAACCCTTATATGATGGCTTTTAAGCATATTCGGAATACGCTTTATTCCCTCTATCAGATATGCCGTCTGCCCCAACGCATTCTTTACATTCTGCGGAGTATCATACGATACATCGGTGAATGCGCCGAATGCAGCAACGTATATAAAGGTATCGTTATTGAACGAGCCTATATCACAGGTAAAGGGCTTCCCCGCAGCCGCCGTATAAGCCGCTAAAATCACATCCTTTGATATGCCTATGCTTGAGGCAAAATCATTCGTGGTTCCCGCGGGTATATATCCTATAGGCGGTCTTTTGCTCCTCTCAAGCTTCATAAGCCCTTTTACAGCCTCGTTAAGACTTCCGTCGCCGCCCGATATCACTATCAAATCATACTCTCCGGCACGGTTTTTTATCTGCTCATAAGCGTCAAGCCTTCGCTGTGTCGGGTGAACCGTCACCTCATATTCCTGTTTTACAAATATATCGATAATATCGTAAAGATAATATTTTATAAAATCCTTTCCCGCACGGGGATTAAATACAAAAAGCAGTTTTTTCTTATTCATAACAACACTCTCCGAATTACAAAAACATACTCAAAACCTTTCCTATCGAATCATGTATCACAATATCCGCACGGCTGTCCGCCTGTGTGGGTGTTTTGTTTATAAGTATTATTTTGTCCCCTTTGAAATAATTTATAAATCCCGCCGCCGGATATACCACAAGAGATGTTCCGCCTATTATAAGCGTTTTCGCATTTCTTATGTAATCTATCGCCTTTGCGACCGTTTCATCATCAAGACCTTCTTCATAAAGAACCACATCGGGCTTTATTCTTCCTCCGCATTCGCACTCCGGTACACCGTCCGAATTCATCACAGCCGAAATATCATAAAATTTTCCGCATTTCATGCAATAATTCCTCAACGTCGAGCCGTGCAGCTCCAACACCTCACGGCTGCCCGCCTTTTGATGAAGTCCGTCTATGTTCTGCGTTATAACAGCCTTTAATTTCCCCTCTCTTTCAAGCTTTGCCAAAGCCTTATGCGCGTTATTCGGCTCCGCATTTTCCGCCGTCATTTTATCCCGGTAAAATCGAAAAAATTCATCCGGCCTGTTCATAAAAAACGTATGGCTCAATATTGTTTCTGGCGGATAATCATATTTTTGATTGTACAATCCGTCAACGCTTCTGAAATCGGGTATTCCGCTTTCGGTGGAAACCCCCGCTCCCCCGAAAAATACAATATTATCCGTTTCCTCAACAATTTTTTTCAATTCCTCAATCCTTTTTAATTCTTCGCTCATTCCGATCAAGTCCTCCCCGTAAAAAATTAAATATGCCCTTTTCTGCATTATACCATATATATTCAAAAAAATCCATACAATATATTCAAAAAAACAATATTTTCGATTAAATCAAAAAAACTCTTGTATTTATTACCTTTATGCTTTATAATATAATTTGGCGGAATAAATATGAAGTATCGATATAATTTCCCCGCCGCTGATAAGGAGGAGTTTAAAATGTATATTGTATGTTTGGATCTTGAGGGTGTGCTGGTACCGGAAATATGGATAGCTTTTGCGCAGGCGAGCGGTATTCCCGAGTTAAAAAGGACGACCCGTGACGAACCGGACTATGACAAGCTTATGAAATACAGGATAGATATTCTGAAGGAACACGGTCTCGGGCTCAAAGAAATCGGGGAAACGATAGAAAAAATAGACCCCCTACCCGGAGCCAAGGCTTTTCTTGACGAGCTGCGCTCAATAACACAGGTTATCATAATAAGCGATACATTCTCACAGTTTGCGGGTCCTCTTATGAAAAAGCTGGGATTCCCGACAATATTCTGCAACTCGCTTGAGGTTGCGGAAAACGGCGAAATAACCGGATTTAAAATGCGCGTCGAAAACTCAAAGCTCACCACGGTAAAAGCTTTGCAGTCCATCGGCTATGAAACCATCGCAAGCGGCGACAGCCACAACGACCTTGCCATGATAAAAGCAAGCAAGGCCGGCTTTTTGTTCAAAAGCACGGAACAAATCAAAGCGGACCACCCCGAGCTTCCGGCATATGAAACATATGAGGAGCTTATGTCAGCCATCAAAAAGGCTATGGAAACACCGATTTAAAGGTAATCAAAAAATAATTTACGAAAAAATATACGCTGTTCCCGGCTGCATGGGCGACCGGTAAAACAAGGTTTTACGACCAACCCGCGTTGCTGAATTATTTTTTGATATTGATTTATTCAGTGTTTCCCTATGAATTGATCTTTCATATTCATAGCCGTACAGCCGGTTCCCCGTCAGTTCGGGAGCCGGCTCTTTTTGTCCTTTAATTCTTTATCTTTGTATATATTAAAACCCCGAAATAAAAAAACGCCGACATACACAAAGGTTTTCCCTTTATGTACATCAGCGCCGTTGCTATATTTCTTCTTCAACCTTTTCAAGCTTGCTTACCGAAATCTCATATGCGGTTTTGGTTATCGTTTCGTCATCGGATAACTTTTTCTGATATTCCCTCGACTGTATCCTGCCCCATATCCTTATATTATCGCTTACCGCAAGGTTTTTGCAGTATCTTGCGTTTCTTCCCCACGCAATGACCGGTATATAATCGGATTTGTTGTATGAACGGTTTACCGCCATGAGCATATCGGTTATCTCCCTGCCGAACGGCGTTGTCCTGTAAACCGGCGGCTTGCATATATACCCGTTAAGATATATGCTGTTCGGATTTTTTATATCCGGGAAATCGGAATATATAATATCCTTTGCAAATACGGTAAGCAAAAGTCTGCTGCTTCCGTTATAATTGTTATACGAACGAAACTGACCGACAACCTCGACTTCATCGCCCTCGTTAAGCTCCCTATCCAACATAAGCCTCTCGGATATGAGAACTCTTATGTAATCGTTCACATCGCTCAGACGAGGTACGCACATCAGAAAGCCGTAAAATTTCTCTCCGTATACCTCATGACTGAATATCGGTCCCTCTTCAACCTTACCGACTATTACAGCTTTATTATTCTCCTGCATTTGATTGCCCCCCTATTTATTGTACGGCAAAATACCATAACGAAATACCGATTTAAAGGACATCAAAAAATATATGCTTTTCCGCGCATTTTCGCCGAATTGTTTTTTGATATCGATTTATTCGATATTTCTTTAAATCTTTCCGGTATCTCCCGAATCAATTCATTCATAAAATATCATATTCACAAGGGGGTTTTAATATTACAAAATTATATGCAGCATCGCGGCGAATCCTAAAATCCGCTTTTCAAATCACGCATTTTATCCGCCAGCGATTTTATCTTTTCCTCATCGCCGTTCCCTTTCGACGCCGCCTTTACTATGCTGCTTCCGACAATGACTCCGTCACAGTAATCCTTTAACATTCGCACCTGCTTTCCTCCGGATATGCCGAAACCCAAACAACAGGGCATATCGGTATACTTGCGTATTGTCCGGAAAAAGCTTTCGAAATCGGTGGAAAATTCATCCTTTTCACCGGTCACGCCGAGAGAAGAAATACAATACAGAAATCCCTTTGAATTTTCGGCAATATTCTTTATTCTGTCCTCTTTTGATGTCGGCGAAAGAAGATTTATATGATATACTCCGTATTTTTCGGTATATTCCGCGATCTCCCCGCCCTCCTCATACGGAAGATCCGGTATTATAACGCCGTCAATCCCGACACGGGCGCATTTTGCAAAAAATTTGTCCGCTCCGTATTGAAACACAACGTTGTAATATATCAAAAATACAAGCGGAACCGATATCTTATCGCGGATTTTTTCGACAAAATCAAAAATTGTATATATATCCGCCCCGTTTGACATTGCGCGTATATTCGCCTCCTGAATTACCGGTCCGTCCGCCGACGGGTCGGAAAACGGCACGCCGAGCTCTATTAAATCCGCGCCCTCCTTTTCCATCTCGATAATAAATTTCTCGCACAAATCAAAGCACGGATCTCCCGCCGTAACAAATGTTACCAACGCCTTTTTTCCGTTGTCCTTTAATTCTTTAAACTTTATATCAATTCTGTTTTCCATTTCCGAATCTCCTCTTTTAACCGCCGAACCTAAGCTTTTTTACAGCCTCGCACGGCGACGCCTCACGCATAAACGCTTCTCCGACAAGAGCGCCGTCCACGCCGAGACTCTGCAAATATTCAAAATCCTTGTGCGTTCTGATCGCGCTTTCGGCAATAATCGCGGTATTCCCCCGAATAAAAGGCATAAGCCTTTCTACCGTGGTAATATCCTCCTCAAAGGTGGCAAGATCTCTGTTGTTCACCCCGATAATATCCGCGCCCTCCGCTCTTATGACCTCCTCTTTGTTATGCGTTTCAACAAGGCAGTCAAGCCCGAGTTCATGCGCGCATTTGTAAAATTTCTCAAAAGTCTTGTCATCAAGAGCCGCCATAATAAGCAAAACAGCCGACGCGCCGTTTACAAGCGCCTCATATATCTGATACTCGTCGATAATAAAATCCTTTCTCAGAACGGGTATATCGGTTATTTCCCGTATATCCTTTACAAAGCTGAGTTCTCCTTTAAAAAACTCCGGCTCGGTAAGCACCGATATAGCTTGTATATCAGCCTTTTTATAATCATTCGCAATATCCGTGTGATTAAAATCCGGTCTTATAAGTCCCTTTGACGGCGACGCCTTTTTTATCTCGGCAATTATCGATATTCCGTCAAAACCGGTCAGCGACTTTCCGAACCCGAGAGGCCGGTATTCCGACCTTTCCGCTTTTTTGATAAGCTCCCGGGGCGTAATTATCTCTTTTTGCCGCGCTACCCTTTTTTTTGTTGATTCAATAATCGTATCAAGTATCATAGTATCACCAAATCATATTTCATTCGTAAACTTGATAATCTCTTCAAGCTTTGCCATAGCCTTGCCGGAGTCTATCGTTTCACGGGCGATTTTAATGCCCTCTTCCATCGACTCCGCTTTTCCGCCGATATAAACAGCCGCTCCCGCATTCAGAATAACAACGTCCCTCTTGGGTCCCCGGTCATTTCCCGAGAAGATATTCCTTGTTATGGCTGCGTTTTCCGCCGGCTCTCCGCCTTTTATATCATCCTCCGGCGCATATTCAAATCCGTAATCCTTCGGATCTATTGTATAATCGATTATCTTTCCGTCTTTGATTTCCGAAACATACGTTATTCCCGAAACGGTGATTTCATCCATTCCGTCGCTTCCGCATACAACCAAAGCTCTTTCGACTCCGAGCCGCATCATTACCGATGCATATGTATGTATTATATTTTTATCGAATACACCTATAAGCTGTCTTTTCGCTCTTGACGGATTTGAAAGAGGTCCGAGTATATTAAATATTGTTCTTATACCCAATTCCTTTCTTACCGCGGCAACATTTTTCATAAGCTTATGAAAAATCTGTGCGTTCATATATCCTATATTGACCTTTTCCACACATTCCTTTACCCGGCCGGGATCAAGCGACACATTTACTCCGAGAGCCTCAAAACAGTCTGTACTGCCGCTTTTGCTTGAGCTTGCGCGATTTCCGTGCTTTGCTATATAAACGCCCGCCGCGGCTGCAACAATAGCCGACGTTGTCGAAATATTAAATGTATTCGTGCGGTCGCCGCCCGTTCCGACAAAATCAATATAGTCGTCAACATTCGGAGATATACATTCTCCCTTGCCCTGCATTACCTCCACGCAGCCGAGAATTTCGTCCGTCGTTTCTCCCTTTATTCTCAGCGCAATAAGAAAGCCCGCCGTCTGAACGGGAGTAGCCGCCCCGCTGAGCATCAAATCCATACATTCTCTTGCCTCTTCTCTTGTAAGATTTTCACCCTTTAGCAACTTTTCCAAATATTCTTTCATAATTTACTACCTCCGTAAAATATCAGATTTATGCAACGAATTGCCGATTTTGAGAAAGCTTTTTTCGCAAACAGACTTTTTTTCATTAGGGAAACACCGGTTTAAAGGCAGCCAAAAAATAATTTACGAAAAAATATACGCTTTTCCGGGCGTAAACACCCCCGAACGCACTATTTTTTCGCCCGGTTGCATGGGTGAGCAATAAAACGCAGTTTTATGACCGACCCCGGTCGCATGGGTGAGCAATAAAACGCAGTTTTATGACCAACCCCGGTCGC
>JAFLUR010000014.1:0-4293 GCA_022508725.1 Oscillospiraceae bacterium | reverse complement strand
ATGACCAACCCCGGTCGCATGGGTGAGCAATAAAACGCAGTTTTATGACCAACCCGCAGACAGCTGAATTATTTTTTGATATTGATTTATTCAGTATTTCCTTAGTCAACGAAAAAAAATCCTTCCCAAAATCACTTGAAAGGATACAAAGTCTTATATTCATAAACTAAACTCGACTTTTCTCTTCTCTTCAAACCAATATAATTATACACCGTACGGCAAAAAAAATCAATACTTATTGACAAAAAACTTTGCCGTAATGCATATTGCTTCCAAAATTAAGGAAACACCGAATAAATACAAAAAAATAATTCGGCGAAAGAGGACGTTCGTAAAACTTCGTTTTGCCGAGCGTCTGCTGCCGTCAAGGCGGAAAACCGGTGCGAACGCTTGCACGATAAAGCACCGGCGTATATTTTTTCGCAAATTATTTTTTGACTGCCTTTAAACCGGTGTTTCCCTTATAGCCTGTCCGGCATCTTCCGAGCATCCTTTAGGCGTCTTTTCATGCGGGCAAAGCTCAAAATTCTTGAAACACACAAAGCATTCCCGCAAAATTCGGACTTTGCCGGCAGAAAAATCCGCTCAAAAATCCAACGATTTCCGGATACTGAACAGGCTCTTAAAGGTAAATAATATTTCCGTTTATTTTGTCCAAGTATTCCTTCTTACAGGTAAGGAATATAACCTGATGCCGTTTTGCAAAATTCTTCAGCAGCTCACAAGCCTGTAGGCTGCGTTCATCATCCATATCGGTGAACGGGTCATCGAATACGGCAACACCGCCGCCGTCCGGAAATAAACGGTCGAGCGCGGCAAGTCGAAAAGCAAAGGACACCGTTTCTTTTGTGCCCTCGGAAAGCTTGCCGTAATCAAGAATACGGTTATTACTGTAAATTTTCATATCCAACTTATCCGGCAGGGTAAACTCCGAGGAAACTCTGCCGCCGGAAATATCCTCTAAATAACGAGTGAAATATTTACATAAATCTTCCATCGGATTTTCCGAAAGCTCGTTCTTTTTCTCAATAAAGACTTGCTCAATGTGTTTCCAATGCATGAGGAGCGCTTGCTGTTCGTCGAATTCCCGTCTTGCCTCGTCCGCCTTGTCCGCGTTGTACTTGGAGTCACCGTGCTCTTCAGTATAGGAGTCTAATTTGGTTTCAGCGGCGGTTTTAGCGTCTTTTGCATCTTCGCGGCTTTTATACTTATCGTCCCGATCGCTTTTTAACTTATCAAGATGTTTCCGGGGATCTTGTATTTTCAGATATTCCTCCGGAATATCCTTTTCGTCCGCCAAGGAATTCTTGATATTTTCAAATTCCGCCGAATATTTTATAACTTTCTCACGCAATTCATCAATACTTCCGTAATCGTCTGTATATGTGGATATAAGAGTTTCCTTTTTTGTAATAAAGCTTGATAACTCATCACCCATGCAAAGATCGGATATATCATTGTCAATATCTGCTTTTTCGCGGATATCTCCGATATTTTTCGCCTCTTTCTCCAATTCATCAAATGATATGTTCCCAAGCGTCACAGATAAACGCTCCGATACGGTGTTAAGCTTGTTTTGAGTATCCTTATAATCTTTTTCAAGCTGTTCCGATTCTTCGATACCGTCAACATTATATCTGTTGTACACTTCCGCAATAAAGGCTTTTTGCTTCTCAAGCTGCCTGCCGATCTTATCCGTATCAACATCGGCGGGAGTCAGCTGCATTTCCGTAACTCCGGGAATTACAATACTTACCGATTCCGTTATGGAAATATTCTCTTCCGAAATATCAATGATCTCGCCGGTTCTCACAGATCTGATCTCAATATTGTTCCCTCCGAGCATTTTGATCCGGGCGGCAATATTCATTCCGCAAAGCTTGTTCTCAAGGCTTTTTATTTCACGATCGGCCTTTTTTACATCCGATATTTCAGCATCGGACGGACAGTTCATACGGTTCAGTTTTTTCTCAAGCTCCGATTTTTCTTCTTCCGATTTTTTTGCGACTGTATATTTATCCAAAATATCACGGCTGTTTTTTTCTTTCCGCAGCTTCTTTGCCTCTTTTAATTCATTTTCAAGCTTCGGCCATGCTTCAAAAGCTTTGGTGTATGAAGATAATCTGTTTTCAAGTTCCTCTTTCCGATCTTTGAGAACATTCCGCTCTTTCAAACGGCTTGCAAAATCCTCGAATTTTTTGACTTCGTTTTCGGCATTTTCCGCAGCCTTGTCTTTTTCGGCATATTCCGCCGCCGCGCTGTCCACAGCGTATTCCAAATCATTAATATCCGAGAGAACCTTTTCGGCGTCTTCAAGCCTATAATATGCTTCCGATATCTTTCCGAGATCCTTTGTCCATCTTCCGGTTCCGCTTTTCTTCCGCTCGGGCTTACCGCTCTCAAAGTCCCAGTGCTTGCCCTCAATCTCTCTTATTTTTTCGGCAACGGCTTCGCCGATCGCATTAACGGAAATACCGCCTCTTTCGGCAAAGGCACGCGTCACGGCGTCTGTTATTTCTTGTTTTGCCTCTGTTTTCTTTGATGCGTCAAGAAGATTTTGCAATGATATATCGCTGTTTCTCTGAGATGACAAAAGCATATCGGCATATACTCCCTCTCCGTAAGACAATATATCTTTTAAAATATCGTTGATACGGTTCTGTTCCCTTATCACGCCGTCCGGAGAAGAAAGAACACAGCGCGCATCCGCCCCCCACTCCTTTGAAAGAGTATATGTACCTTTTTCCGTTTCAATGACGATTTTTCCGTCAGCACAATCTCCCGCATGACCATCCTTGAGACTTCCCGGGAAATATAAATCAAGGAATACTTTGTCTGAGCGGCCGTCAATTTTGGGGTTTTGGAAAAGAGTGCGGGAAAGAAGATTGACGATCGTACTTTTTCCGCTTTCGTTTTCACCGTATATGATATTTATTCCGTCCTCAAAGGATATATCTTTATCCCTGATCCCCGCAAATTGTGTACAGGATATATTTTTTATCTTCATTTATCCGGCCTCCTTAATCGATTTGAGCAGTTCGTAAGCAAGCTGCGCTTCCTTTGGATTGTCCGACAGGCTGTTAAGAAACTCAGCGGAAAAGGATGTCTCCGGGAATTCTTTCGCTATTAAATCGCTTGTTATAAGCTTGCTGAGTTCACTGTCATTATATGTACCCTCAATAAATCGTGCGAGCGCCTTTTCCGCGATGACTCTTCTGTTTTCATATTCTTCTCCCGAAACAGCGCCTTTCAGAATAATATCCACAACGGAATTGTCCGGAATATCCGATAATTCCCTCATTACGATATTCTCCGTTTCTCCGGCGGATACCGCTATCTGTCTGCGATAAAAACGAATTCCGCCCGAAATTATCTTTTTTGCGCGGACATTTTTAAGACCGGTTCCGCTTTCGATTTCGATTATAAAACAACAGCCTTCCGTATTGCAGGAAACATCCGTCTGAACATGAGTTCCGGCATTAAAAATCCTTTCTCCTTCAACAAAAGACTCTTCCTTTAAATTCTTGGGAAACGGTACATGAGTGTGTCCGATAAGCCACGCGTCAACAGGAATACTTTCCGACTCACTGCGTTTCATGAGAAAATACAATCCTTCTTTATCGATGGTTTCACCTTCGACCGCGCCGTGAGCAATTCCCAAACGATAAACACTGTCAGGCTTTATATTCTCTTCTTTGATCCAACCGAGCTTGTTTTCACCCGGCGCGGAATGAAGCGAGGTGCAAAGCGCGGGATAGAGAATTGCTTCCTCATCGTTTATCGGTATCCTATATGGACGGTAATCCGTCAAAAGAAGAATATTGTCCTTGTCTTTAACCATATCGGCAAAATACTTCCACAGCTTTGCGTCCTTGTCATAATAATCGTGATTTCCGGGCAATACGACCACCGTACCGCGAAATGCGGAAAGCTTATTCAAAACAGCGGCAATATCATGCTTGGATATACCGTAATTGTTGTCAAACAAATCTCCGGTTATCACAAAAAGATCGCAATTATTCTCATCGGCCTTTTCCACCATGCCGTCGAATGCGTCAATTCTTGCGGCAATAAGCTCTGCCGCTTTTTCATGACTCGCGTATTTTAACCCGATATGATTATCCCCCGTCATAAATATACGCAGCATATATCCGTTACCTCCATAGATTAATTTTTTTACATATTATCGAAAGTATATCATATTTGAAGAAATTTTTCAATAAATATTTTTCTTTATTTCAGGGCAACAGCATTTACTTTTTTATTGGGAACAAAATATTCATAAGAAAATCG
>JAFLUR010000139.1:4052-6115 GCA_022508725.1 Oscillospiraceae bacterium | reverse complement strand
CCGCAAAGACGACTCTTAAAGTAAATAAAAATCTTGCGGAGGATGTAAAGAGCATATTTAAGGAAATCTTTGAAGGAGAAGAAAGGTTTCCCATAAAATCATGCGGCGGATACTCATGGAGAGAATCCGCGTCGGGAAGAATGTCGCAGCACAGCTACGGGACGTGTATAGATATAAATCCCAACGAAAATTATTATATAAGCGCCGGCGGGGAGATATTATCGGGAAGCTTATGGCAGCCGTATGAAAATCCCTATTCCATACCTGCCGAAAGCGAGGTCGTTAAAATTTTTGAAAAGTACGGATTTGCATGGGGAGCAACCGCATGGGGAGAAGGACGAGCAAAAGATTATATGCATTTTACATATTTGGGAAATTAACCCGGAGGACGTATGTTCAAATCCTGCAGCCTCGGAGCGTTAAATCGCTGAAAAATTGCACACATACAAAAATTATCCCTTTGAGACTTTCGGGGCGGTTTGGGGTTAATCGGAAGCGGTTCGGAACATATACAAAATAAATGATATACTGTACAGACTCTGCTCTAAATATATTTATTTAACCGGTGAATATCGCTATAGACAAATATATGCTTTATATGGTATAATGGATAAAAAGGATAGGCTATGAAATAAAACAGTTTATCCGGAAAGAAAAAAATCAATACAGAAAGGAATTAACGGGTATGAATAAGAAATACATAAATATCAAGAGGGGCATAATAGCGGCAGTATTGGCAATGCAAAGCATAGCGGCGGTATCACCTGTGACAGCAGACTCAATCGAGGCAGCGGGATTAAAGCAATTCACGGATTATGCTGTAGACCAAGGATATGGCAAATTGCAAGGGCATTGGGCAGAGCAAGATATAGGAGTATTATACGGCAGGGGTGGAATAAACGGCATACCGAATGAAGATGGGTCTGTGAGATTTGACGCAAATGCCACAATAACAACAGCTCAATTCTTAGCCCTTATACTGCAAGCCTCCGGAAATAACAATTTAGACAGTGCGTATGATTGGGCAGGCGGAGTATTAAAGAAGTCATCTGACTTAGGTATAATTGGTGGTGCTTATATTAGCTATGATAACAACAGAAACAAACCAATAACCAGAGAATACGCAGCATTTATATTGGATAGGGCTAATGACCATATAATGAAGGAACCAGTCGTATTTCCAAACCAAATAGATGTAGCTAGTAAAGTGTTAAATGACATTGGAACTGCAACTACGAACGATACAACATTCATAGGAACTACTAGAGATGTAGTGAACATGCAAGACTATATAGGATATGTACTGGCTGCCGGTATAATGGAAGGAGACAACAATGGAAATTTCAATCCCCAATCACCAATGACCCGAGCAGAAGCAACAGCGGTAATAAATCGTTTGTTCAAGTATACACCTCGTATAGATACAACAAATTTAAAGAATAATTACGGACTGGAGGTCTGGGAGAGCGGCGTAAGTCCGGAGATAGAAGCAAGAAATAATTCACCGGAAGTGCAAGCAGGTAGAGAGGCTGCACGAAATAAATGGACCAACAGGTAGGAAATTAGACTAAAATAAAGTGAGGATGCGAATATGAAAGTAAGAAGATACAAAATATAGATGCTTTTATGGATTACCAAAGTTATTTAGCGGCAGGCAACAGATACGGAGTAGATGAAAACACCTACTTCGGTACATATCTCAATTACACAAGTGATTATGACTATGCCTATGCCGGAGAATTTACGAGAGTAAGTTTATTACACAAGTAAATCAATAAAATTATAAAAAATTCTTGACAACAGCAATGTTAAGTGATACAATAAAGACAAAGGAAAGGCACACCGTGCAGACGGTTAAAGCCTAAGTGCAGAGTTATAAAAAATAACCGCCAACCTTTGGCTGAGGGGCGGTTATTTTTTATTATAGCTTTAATAACTATAAATATATTATGAATTATATAATATGTATTCATTAAGAATAAATACAAATCCATAATGCCACCCCCTTTCATATAAAATCGGGGGCTTTGAACCGCCTAACCGTACAGGTATGCCTTTCCGAT
>JAFLUR010000139.1:0-3952 GCA_022508725.1 Oscillospiraceae bacterium | reverse complement strand
GGTATGCCTTTCCGATAATCATTATATACTGTTTTGTCGAAAATTGCAAGCAAAATTATAAAAAAGGGAATAATGATGATAAGGTATGTTCGTTTGTGAATCAGCCCGATAAAAAAGCAAGACCCGATCAAATTGAAATCGGATCTTGTTTTTTATTGAATTTTTATTAAAGCTCCTTGTTGTAAGACTGCTGGAAATCCGCATAAGCGTTTACAAGACCGTGTTCGGTAATGTCAAGTCCGTTCATTTCTTCATCGGCGGACGCTCTCAGACCGGTCGCAGCCTTGAGTATTTTAAAGAGTATAAGACCGAGCAGTCCCGCCCATACACATATCGAAAGCTGACCGAGGCACTGTATACCGAGCAGCTTTGCGCCGCCGCCGTAGAAAAGCCCGGTATAGTCGCCGTCACAGGCGAAAAGACCCACGCAGATCGTGCCCAACATACCGCAGGCACAGTGAACGCCCACAGCACCGACGGGATCGTCGATTTTAAGCTTTTGATCGAGCAGCTCGATAACCGCCGTCATCAATATTCCGGCGACAATGCCGATAATAAGAGCGCCCAAAGGGCTTACAACGTCACAGCCTGCCGTGATTGCAACAAGCCCTCCGAGAACACCGTTAAGTGTGATACTGACATCGGGCTTGCCGTATCTTACCCATGTGTATATCATGGCGCTGAAAGCCGCCGCGCAAGCCGCGAGGTTTGTCGTAATAAACGTCTTCGCGGCAATAAGATAACCGCCGTCGGATAAAGCGCCGGATGATGCCGGGTTGAATCCGAACCAGCCTACCCAAAGAAGAAATACCCCGAGCGAACCGATAACAATATTATGACCCGGTATGGGATTAACCTTGCCGTTCTTTGAATATTTGCCGATACGGGGACCGAGGGTATAAGCGCCAGCAAGAGCGAGAACACCTCCGCATGAATGGACTATGCAGGAACCGGCAAAGTCATGGAAGCCCATCTGCTGCAGCCATCCGCCGCCCCATACCCAGTGTCCGGCAATGGGGTAGATAAAGAGAGAGATCATAGCCGAATAAATAAGATATGATTTAAACTGTGTTCTTTCGGCCATGGCTCCCGAAACGATGGTAGCCGCGGTAGCGCAGAATACCGTCTGGAAGAACAGAGTGGTATAATCAACCGCTCCGGACGCCGCTGCACCGTTCATTATATTTCCCGGTATACCTATAAATCCTCCGATCGATTTTCCGAACATAAGACCGAAGCCTATGATCCAATAAAGAATACTTCCTATACAAAAATCCATGAGATTTTTCATGATAATGTTGCCGGCATTTTTTGCTCTGGTAAACCCGGTTTCAACCATCGCAAACCCCGCCTGCATCAAAAATACCAATACACCGCCGAAGAACAGCCAGAATGCGTCAACGGCGCTTATAATGTCATGTAAACTTGCCTCCATAATAATCAATCCTTTCAAAAAATATACATCTGTTTATGTAAAAAGAACACTCTTCCGAATCCGTAAACCCGTTATTCTGCGGGTCTGTGTATTGTTTTTGCGGAAACACCGTGTTCAGAGAAAATCAAAAAACAATTTATAACAAATATTGTAAAGCATTAAAACCGTTTGTTCCGTACTTCCGCCGAATTGTTTTTTGATGTTTATTTATACAGTGTTTTTATAAAAGAGCATCTCTGTCGGTTTCGCCCGTACGAACCTTGATAACCTTTGACACGGGTGAAATAAAGATTTTGCCGTCACCGATTTCACCGGTACGCAAAACCCTGACCGCAGTGTTCACGACATCATCAACTGGAACGGAACACACGACCATTTCAACCTTGATTTTCGGCATAAGGTCTATGCTGTATTCGGCGCCTCTGTATTTTTCCCTGTGCCCCCGCTGAGCGCCGTAACCCAATACGTTATATACGGTCATACCGTTTATGCCTATTTCGTTAAGAGCCTCTTTTAGCTCCTCGAATTTATTCTGACGAGTGATAATTTCGATTTTAGTCATTTCGGACATTTTAATTAGCTCCTTTCCGGAATAAAAAAACGGTGCAAACATATTGCAAAAGCAATAACATTCACACCGTTGTGATTATCGTAATATTTATTTTAACAGCTGTTAAATATGCTTTTATTATAATCTTGCATTGAGAAAATGTCAAGTGTTTTTTGATTATTATTTCCGATTTGTAAAATATGTAGAAAAGTCTGCGGGTTTTTTCGGATAGTTGTTGATTTTATATAAACAATGATAATATGAATGTTATTGCCGCCGTTAAAAAAATAAATGATTTTAAACAAAATTGATAAAAAGTATTGTAATTTGAGCCGGTTTTATGTATAATATTTATATAGAAAAACGTATCATGAAATAAATGCAAAAAATGTATTTGTTGAAATATGTTTTTCCGCATTCATCGGGCATGTATACCGGTACGGAAAGGAATGATCTGTTATGGGAAACAAAGTAATTACGATCGGCAGACAGTTTGGCAGCGGAGGAAGAGATATAGGAAAGCTTTTGAGCGAAAAATTGAATGTCCCGTATTATGATAAGGATCTTGTATCAATGGCGGCGGAAAAAAGCAATATGGACACCGAGGTTTTGAGGTCGGCGGACGAAAAGGCAGCCAACAGCTTTTTATATTCTCTGGTAAATTCAAATCCCATAAAGGGAATAAATACGATGTATTATGATATGCCTATCAATGATAAGCTGTTTATTGCCCAGTCGGAGGTTATAAAAAGCGTTGCGGCGAAAAGCTCGTGTATCATAGTCGGACGATGCGCCGACTATATTCTTGAGGATACCGACGCAATGTGTGTGAATGTGTTTATTCATGCTCCGCTCGGTTTCCGCATTGAACGCGTTGCAAAGGATTTGTCGATTACAAAGCCTCAGGCAAAGGACAAAATAATAAAGACGGATAAAAAAAGAAGGTCGTACTATAATTATTATTCAAATCGTGAATGGGATAAGATCGAAAATTATGACTTGTGTATAGACAGCAGTAAAATAAGCTTTGAAGAGGCTGCCGAATTGATAAAGTCGTATGTGGTAATGCGAGATGAAGGGTAGGAATATTCGATTATTGCCCAAACCGTTTTTCATGTGTTTATTTCTGGTATGCCTGTTTTCGGCGGTTTCCGTGTCGGCAGAGGAATATGAAGAATATGAGGTCGGAGGATATATTGTAAGACTCAATGACCGGACGGTGTTCGATATGCGGACGGCGGAATTGTTTGATGATGAAAATATGTATCATATCGAAAATATACGGGAGAATATGTACAGTGTTGATGATAAAGAAACGCTTGACGAGCTGATCCGGTCGGGAAGAGTTCTTCGATATGAGGAAAATTCGACGGCATATCTGTTTGACGAACCGCAGGAATATAACGATCCCTATTTCGGCAGTCAGTGGTATTGGGCTCCCGTAAAGGCGGGGGAACTGCGCAGAATTACAACGGGCAGCAATTCGGTAAGGGTAGGAATTATAGATTCGGGAATATGTGCCGGGCATCCGGATCTTGAGGAAGTGAATATAGAAGAGGGTTATGATTTTGTCGGTGACAAACCGGGCGCCGAAGCCGATTTTTATCACGGTTTGTTTGTTTCGGGTGTGATATGCGCAAAGGCGGGCAACGGCGTGGGAATTGCCGGTATAAGCGACGGAGTCACGATAATCCCGCTTAAATGCTTTGAGGGTAAAACGACATCAACCAAATATATAATAAAAGCATTGTATGCGGCTGTGGATGAGTATAACTGTGATATTGTAAATTTAAGCTTTGGCATCGTCAATAACAATGCGGAAGTAAGAGAAGCCGTGAATTATGCGGAAAGTCATAATGTAATAATAACGGCTGCGGTAGGCAACGGCGGAGATAATACCGTGTATTATCCGGCAGGCTATGATAATGTGATCGGTGTGGGTGCGGTCGGTAAGGCGGGAAACTCAT
>JAFLUR010000138.1 GCA_022508725.1 Oscillospiraceae bacterium | reverse complement strand
CGGCGGGAAAAGATGCCAAAAAGATGATGATTGGAAGATACTAAACAGGCTCTTAGCCTCAGCGGCGAAAAAATAGTGCGTTCGTGAAGCGCTTGCGCGTAGATAAGCGTATATTTTTTCGTAAATTATTTTTTGATTACCTTCAAATCAGTGTTTTCCAAAATTTGTTGTGAATTAAACTGCCCTTTTGGTGACATTCACCTCTATGACCGCATTGGGCATATTGGTCTTTTTCCAAAGCTGAGAATCAAACGCATCCTCTTTATATTTTGAACGAAATACCTTGGCATTTCCTTCCGAGCCGAACAGAATAACCTTTTTATCGAAGGTTGCGAGACCCTCGATTTCGGTCGGTCGTCCGACGCCGGTAAATACGGCAAGCGTTATCTTAAAGAAATACTTCAAATCGACCGAATAAAAACCGCGGTTAAACGGTACCGACTCTATATCCGAGAATACCCATATAATCTCAGCCTTTGTGCATTTTACATTTATTGCCCTGTCAACAAGACACTGTGCCGAACCTGTAAGATACACACGAATATTTTCAAGGCAGTCTTTATCTCTGCATGAATCATATACTTTATCGGTATGAATGCATACAGCTTCTTTAAAATTATCATTCTGACACTTCTTATCCTGCATAATAAAAACCTCCATATAAATAATCTAAAGGGATTTTATGCCCTCAATAACATTATATGGAGGTTAATCCGGAATGTGAAAATTTTACTTCATGTTTCATTTAAAAACTCACCTATTCTTGTTTTCGCTTCCGAAACAAAATCCTCTTCGGGATCAAGATAAATTATATCATTACTGCGCCGAAACCATGTCAGCTGTCTTTTTGCATATCTGCGCGAACCCCTTTTTATAAGCTCAACCGTTTCCCCAAACGAGGAAAATCCTCTTAAATACATTATGACCTCTTTATATCCTATCCCCGCCAAAGCCGTGCCCTTTAAAACACCTTTACGATAAAGCCTTTCCGCCTCCTCAAAAAGACCCGACTCTATCATAATATCCACCCTGTGGTTTATTCTTTCATATAAAACCTCTCTCGGATGATTTATAATAAATTTTATTGTACGATCGTAACCGGTCGTCCGGCTGCTCTGATGCTCCGAAATCGGAATACCGTTCATCTTATAAAATTCAATTGCTCTTATTATGCGCCGCAGGTTATTTTTATGAATACGCGCCGCCGATACCTCGTCAAATTCGGCAAGCATATTTACAAGATACTCATTTCCGTAAATCCGTGCAAGATGCTCAAGATCATTTCTGAGTTCAATATTTATATCACCCTCCCCGAATGTTGTTCCGTTTATCAATGAATCTATATACAATCCCGTTCCGCCGGCGATAATGACCCTTTTGCCTTTTGAATGAATATCCTCGATCGCCTTTGACGCCATATCGCAATACTGCGATACCGAAAAATCCTCACCCGGCTCCGCTATATCGATCATATGATGCTTTATCCCGCGCATTTCCTTTTCGGACGGCTTTGCCGTACCGATATCCATATGCCTGTATATCTGCATACTGTCAGCCGAAACCACTTCCGCATTAAAATACTCCGCAAGCTCCGCAGCAAACCCCGTTTTTCCGGACGCCGTCGGTCCCGTAACAACTATCAACGGTATATTCATATCCCGTTCCTTTCAAATTACAATGAAACTATACAATTCTTTTAAATTCCTTTTCAACCTGCTTTTGTGACATACTTATCATAATAGGTCTGCCGTGAGGACAGGTATTGATATTATCAAGCTCAAGAATATCATTCACCAGACTCTTTATTTCTTCCGTATTCATCGGACGGTTTGCTTTTATCGCACTCTTGCAGGCAATAGTGTACATCATTTTGTCATATTTCTCGGACACTATCTCTTTCTTTGACTGTCTGATATATGTTATCAGCTCAATTATAAGCGAACTGAGCTCACTCTCCTCCAAAACAACGGGCGATGACCTCACGGCAATACAGTTTTCGCCGAAATCATCCGCATTAAAGCCCATATTTTCAAAAAACTCCTTATTCTCATTATAAACCGCATATTCTACGGCTGTCATTGACACGATCGCCGGCACAAGCAGAATTTGTGATGAAATCGTATGATTTTCCGCGCTTTTTTTCAGCTGTTCATATTTTAATCTCTCATGCGCCGCATGCTGATCTATAAATAAAACATCACTCTCTTTCTGAATAATTATATATGTATCGAAAATCTGACCTATGATCTTGAAATCGGAAATATCGCTTTTATCAAGCAAATCGACCGCAACGTTTTGTCTCAGCTTCACCGACTCGTTATAATCGTTCATTTCGGTTATATAATCATCAACTATTGACTTTTCCTCCGTGTCATCATCATTTAATATGTTCGACCCGAAAATCACGTCCCGGTCATATTCCAGCGATGACATTTCATCCGGCAATATTTCAAATCCTTCCGTTTTTTCTCCGTACGTTATTTCCGTGACTCCGACATTATTTACATCACCGGAAGCTCTTTGCTCGCCGGGCTTAAATCCCGCCGCTCTTTCATCATTATCCCCGCTTTTCTCATTTTCCTCCGCATAAGCCGTATCTTCCCGATTTTTTTTCATACCTCCGGAACGCTCCGCATTTATCCGTTCTCTTGCCGCCGTCACAGCGGAAATATTTGCCTCGTTTACGATATCGGACTCTTCATCGTTTTCTTTATTCTTTTTGTTTTCCGACATATTACCGGAACCGCCGGTCATTTCTTCCTCAAATATATTTCCGTTATCATTTCCGATATGAGATACGGACGGCACGCTTAATGTATTGTACAATGCATTCTTGACCGTAAAATACACCGCAGTATATACCGCATTCTCATTTGAAAATTTAACCTCAAGCTTTGTGGGATGCACATTTATATCTATCGTTGACGGATCTGTTTCAAGATTTACCACCGCCATCGGAAACTTGCCTATCATAATTTGATTTTTATATGCCTCCTCAACGGCACGGGCTATAAGCGGACTCTTGACATATCTTCCGTTTATAAAAAAGCTCTGGTATCCTCTGTTCGGACGGCTCAGAACACTCTTTCCTATAACTCCGCTTACTCTTATATTATCAACGGTATAATCCATCTTTATTATATTTTTTGCGTAATCTTTGCCGTATACGGTATACACACAGTCCTCTATTCTGTTATTGCCCGGGGAAAAATACTGTTCTTTTGCGCCGTTTATGAACTTTATCGATATTTCCGGATGCGAAAGGATAAATTTCGCCATTATATCGCCTATATATCCGGCCTCGGTGGCATTTTTTTTCAAGAACTTCATTCTTGCCGGAGTATTGAAAAACAGATCCCGGACTATTACATTCGTCCCGAACGGAGTACCGAAATTTTCCGCCGCATATACCGTTCCGCCCTCCGCCTTTATATGTATTCCGTCATCTTCATCATGCCTTTTGGTGTATATATCCACCCGCGCAACCGCGGCAATGCTTGCAAGAGCCTCTCCGCGGAAACCGAGCGTATATATGGCGTCAAGGTCCTCCGATGACGATATTTTACTCGTTGCATGACGAATAAAGCACAGCTCCGCATCCTCTTTGAGCATACCGGTACCGTTATCGGTAACACGCATATACGATACTCCGCCCTCGCGTATCTGTACGGTTATTGCCGAAGCTCCGGCGTCGATACTGTTTTCGACCAGCTCTTTTATAACGGATGCAGGACGCTCCACGACCTCTCCCGCAGCTATTTTGCTTGATATTTCTTCACTTAAAATATGTATCTGTCCCATATTGCGACTCCTTAAAATTCCTTTGCGCGGCGGCTGAGTTCCGATAATACATTAATCGCCTCGATGGGCGTAAGAGACATAACGTCTGTGGATTTTAATTCTTTTATAATATCATCCGCCGCATTATCGGCAAATCCGAGCTGATTGCTTTCTTCCTTTCCGGAATTTATCTTTCCCGCATCAGGCTTATTCAAATCGGATTTTTCCAGATCCTTTAAAATATTTTTTGCGCGCACCGTAACCTCTTTCGGAACACCGGCCAATGCCGCCACCTCAATACCGTAGCTGCCGTCCGCCGAACCCTCCGTAACCTTTCTCAGAAAGGTTATCTCCCCTTGATATTTTTTCACCGCAATATGATAATTCACAATGCCGTCATATCTTTCCGCAAGCGTGGTCATTTCGTGATAATGTGTTGCAAACAGCGTTTTTGCCTTTATTTTCTTTTCAATATATTCGGCAACCGCCCATGCTATCGACAATCCGTCGAATGTGCTTGTTCCCCGTCCTATCTCGTCCATGATTATAAGAGATTTTCCGGTTGCGTTTTTCAAAATATTAGCAACCTCGGACATTTCCACCATAAATGTGCTTTGTCCCGACGCAATATCATCCGACGCTCCCACTCTTGTAAATATCTTATCCACTGCGGATATTCTTGCGCTCTGTGCCGGAACAAAGCTTCCTATCTGTGCCATAAGCGTTATAAGCGCGGTCTGACGCATAAACGTTGATTTACCCGACATATTCGGACCCGTTATTATAATAAGACGCGCATTTTTGTTGTTTACAAGTGTATCGTTGGGAACAAAAAGCTCGTCCTTCAGCATTTCCTCAACAACGGGATGCCTGCCCTGCTGTATCGTAATTTCTCCGCTCTCGCACATCTCCGGCATAACATATCCGTTCTTTGCGGCAACAACAGCCAAAGAACACAAAACGTCGATCTTCGCTACCGCATCGCATACCTTTCTCAGACGTTCGACCTCTTCGGCTATACTTTTTCTTATCATATCATATAAGTCGGATTCGATAACGACTATCCTCTCGGATGCGCCCATTATCGTATTCTCGACATTTTTAAGCTCTTCGGTTATATATCTTTCGCAATTCGCAAGAGTCTGCTTTCGCATATATCTGTCCGGCACATCCTTCAGATTGGATTTTGTAACCTCTATATAATATCCGAATACCTTATTGAAATTTATGCGAAGATTTTTTATACCCGTCTTTTCTTTCTCCTCGTTTTCGATCCTTGCTATCCATTTTTTCCCGTCGGTCATTGCGAACCGCAGCTCGTCAACCTCTTTGTTAAAACCCTCTTTGATAATCCCTCCGTCACGCAGTATCGATGGAGCGTCCTCCTTTATCGACTTTTCTATAAGCTCCTTTATATCCGCAAGATCGTCAAGCTCGTCCGCCAAGCCTTTAAGCATAGCCGAACCGCATGATAAAAGTATATTCTTTATTTCCGGCAGCTTTTCAAGGGATTTTTTCAGTGAGATAAGATCCGGAGGAGTTGCCGTATTCAACGATATTCTTACGGATATTCTCGATATATCGTATATACCCGCAAGCCCGGCAGACAAATCATCGCGGATAATCGGGCTTTTGACAAGCTCGTCCACGGCATAAAGCCTGCTGTTTACCGCCACGGGATTGACAAGCGGCTTTTCAAGCCACTGTTTTAAAAGTCTTGCTCCCATAGATGTTTTCGTTTTGTCAAGCACCCACAAAAGCGAACCCTTTTTCACCCTGTCACGCAGCGATTCGGTTATTTCAAGATTTCTGCGCGTTGACATATCGATATCCATATACTGTTTTATACTGTATACCGATATATCCGAAAAATAATCGGGCGACAATTTCTGTGTATGCTCAAAATAAGAAATAAGTCCGTTTATACAGCTTATAAGCTCGGGTCTGCCGTCAATATCCGGTATATTCTTTTTAAACCGCTCACCGTCTCCTTTGCCGTTTTCAAATATATCCTCGCCGCATATTTTGACTGATATATTGAATCTGTCTCTTATCGCATTGCCGAAACTGTCCGCAGTATATTGATTTACAATGATCTCAGCCGGTGCATACCTTGCCGTTTCATTAAAAAGAATTGTTTTATCCTTTTCAAATGCGGTCGCGAATATCTCTCCGGTGGTTATGTCGGCAAAAGCCGCAGCGACCGCGTTGCCGCCGGCATATATGCACGCCAGATAATTATTGTCCTTTTCGTCAAGCATATTTTCATCGATAACCGTTCCCGGAGTTACAACGCGGATAACCTCTCGCTTTACAAGTCCTTTTACCGACTTCGGATCCTCTGTCTGCTC
>JAFLUR010000137.1 GCA_022508725.1 Oscillospiraceae bacterium | reverse complement strand
GCCTGCGGGAAAATATGCCGAAAAGATGATGATTGGAGGATACTGAACAGGCTCTTGGGCGGCAGACTGCTTTTTTGATGTTTTACTCTTTTTTAAACGGTCCGGGAATATTTTCTCATCATCGGTATTATTATTCTTGAACCCGGTTTTAACGCGTTTTTATCGAGATCCTCGTTGATTTTTAAAATATCCTCACAGGAAACCCTGTATCGTTTTGCAATATCCCACAGCTTATCGTTTTTCTGAACGAAATATATCACCATGCCGTGCTTGCGGTCATCGCCTATATCGGAAATAACCGCGTCATCGATAAGACTTATGTTTTTGGGACGCACAATTCGGGCATTTATGATAAGAGCCGTGCGTATTTCAACCTCGTCGGACATATTTATGTTGTAGCTCGTATGCTCGGTTTCCGCAGCGACAATACATTCGGTGTCGGAATCCGCGCCCGGAGCGTCAATCACATAGCTGAACGGAATTTCTTTCTTAAAGCTCGAAACCGGACTGTCTATGCTCTCCGAGAGATAAAGAATATACGAATCTATGATACCCTGAACGGTAAGCTTTCCGGCATCAATCGAGGTCTTGTTTATATATGCCTTTGTAATTACGTTGTATACGCGGTCTATCGGCGGCATACCGGAATCTATCGAAATATTTTCGCGCACGGTAGTCTGCATTTTCGGGTGGCAGACTATTTCGTCTATGCGGCAGTCACTGCGGGTTATATCGGTGTTAAAGCCGGGACAGTAAAAATCGCTTACAACATCCGGCTCGGTATTCCGGCATATTCTTATATGCACATTTATGAGATATTCAAATGAGATGATACGCATATCGCCGTCGGAATCCTCGTTTATTACCGCATATACATCGGCTATCGAGCAGCTGTATTCGCACAAAGCGTCCTCATAAGCCTCACTTACTTCAAAAACCTCCGTAAACGGGGTATCCGTTTCCATAAAGTCTATGTTATTATCCTCACCCGTAAAGAGGAAACAGCTTTCGACCGTGCCCTTGAGGATCACTTTGCCGTTCATTACCTTTATTTCCTTATCGGTAATATGGCAGTCGTATTTAAGCAGTTCCTTCAGCGACATTTTTCCGGACGGTATATCCACATTTCCGCGGACAACAAATTCTTCCTCGTTATCCGCAAGAGTGTTGTATATGCATATGGGCTTTGTTTCGGTTTCGCAGCAGCCGTCATGCTTTATGCCGGTAACAATATTTATCGCGCGCTCACAGCCGGCTGATGTTTCCACCGATACGACCGCTTTGACATTCAGCTTTCGGCTGTTTATCACATTGAATTCAATTCGCTGAACATCAGAGACGCACCGGACGGACATACCCTCGTTTATCTGCGGATTATCAACCCTATGCGTAAACTCGATATCCGTGATTATGCTTTTTATTTTTTCATCCGCGCGGTCCGGCACATAGAGGATTTTCAGATTTATCTTTCCTTCGACGGTAATGCATGAGCCGGAAACACTTTTTGCGGTTATGACCGATTGAGCGTCCACCTGTAAAATTTTAAGAATATCCGGCTTTTTGTCGGGAACGATTATATCTCCATCTGCGGCGGTATTTGAAATATCGCGGAAAATATCTTCGTTAAGCGTAATATGCTCTTTTATAAGCTCCATATAAAACATCCTTCCTTTTTATTGCTGAGCGCTGAAATCCGCGCCGTAAAAGCGTTCTGACCTCGCATCGAAGACTGCCGCTGTTTTTGTCGGCATTGTAAGCGGCGGGGTTATAATAATAAATATTCATAAAAGGAACGGAATATTACATAATTGTTATTGTGAATGATGAAATTTGCAAAGTCATAAAAAAGAGGACTGCCGCTTTGATATCAAACCGCGGTCGTCCTCTTTTTTCGCAAATTATGATTTTTCTTTGATTTTACGGAAGAACCGTTTCTCCCATTAAATATCTGTCAACCTCTCTTGCCGCCTCGCGGCCCTCTCTTATTGCCCATACGACAAGACTCTGACCTCTCCTCATATCTCCGGCGGCGAAAACGCCCTCAACGTTTGTTTTGTATTTTCCCGCGTCCGCCGCAACATTCGATCGTTCGGTGGTTTCAAGTCCGAGCTGTCTTATGAGATACTGTTCCGGACCCAAAAATCCCATTGCGATAAGGATAATATCGGCTTTTCGCACCTTTTCCGTACCCGGAACGGGTACGGGCGCGCCGGTTTCCCAGCTCACTTCAACGGTATGAACTTCCTTTACGTTGTCCATATCATCGCCTGTGATTTTTGTTATCGTCGTGCAATATTCTCTCGGATCCTTTCCGAATACCTCGACAGCCTCCTCCTGACCGTAATCGGTCTTTTTGATCACGGGCCATTCCGGCCACGGATTTGACGGCTTTCTTGTTTCGGACGCCTCCGGCATGATCTCGAACTGAACCACGCTCGCGCACCCGTGACGTATGCTTGTGCCCACACAGTCGGTTCCAGTATCTCCGCCGCCGACGATAATAACATCCTTGCCCGCAACGTCGATATAGCTTCTGTCGTTAAATTGTGAATCAAGAAGACTCTTTGTATTTCTTTTAAGAAAATCCACCGCATAATATATGCCGTTCAGCCCGCTGCCCTCGACCTTTAAGGGCCTCGGCTCGGTCGCTCCGCAGCAAAGCACGATGGCGTCATATTCCTTTATAAGCTCGACGGCTTTTAAATTCTTGCCTATCTCGGTATTGAAGAGGAACCTTACACCCTCTTTTTTCATAAGCTCCACGCGTCTTTCAACGACCGATTTATCCAGCTTCATATTTGGGATACCGTACATAAGCAGTCCGCCGGCTCTGTCCGCTCTTTCGTAAACCGTGACCTGATGTCCCGCCCGGTTAAGCTGATCGGCGCAGGCGAGTCCGCTCGGACCGGAACCCACCACGGCAACCCTTTTATGCGTCGTTTTTTGCGGCTTTTTCGGTTTGATAAGTCTGTCTTCATACATTTTATCGACAATATGAACCTCTATATTTCTTACCGTAACGGGCTTTTCGTTCATACCGAGAGTGCATGAGCCCTCACAGAGCGCGGGACAGACTCTGCCGGTAAATTCCGGGAAGTTGTTCGTGAGCGAAAGACGCTTGAACGCTTCCTCATATTTGCCGTTGTATACCAGATCATTCCACTCCGGAATGAGGTTGTTGAGCGGACATCCTATACTCGTTCGCCCTATTGCCATTCCCGCATGACAGAAAGGAATACCGCAGTCCATACATCTTGCACCCTGACATTTTAGGTCGGAAATATCGAAATGAGTATGGAACTCGTCAAAATCCTTAATTCTTTCCTTTACCGGTCTGTCCTCCGGAAGGCTTCTTTCAAATTCAAGAAATCCTGTTGGCTTTCCCATTTATAAAACTCCTTTCTCAATTGACCGACACCGGCTTTTTGCCGGTAACGCTTTCAAATGCCATCAAATCCGCCGTATCATCGTCAAGCCCACGTTCCTTTGCAGTCTTAACGGCTTTAAGAGCCTTTTTGTAATCATTCGGAATAACCTTTACGAATTTATTTATTTCCTTATCCCGGTTATCAAGGATCGCTTTTGCTCTGCTTGAGTTTGTATATTTACAGTGACGCTCGATCATACCGAACAGCTCCTCGATATCCTCTTTCTCCGTTACCTTTTCGAGAGAAACCATCTTCTTGTTGCATTTTGAGTCAAAATCTCCGCAGTCATACACATAAGCTATGCCGCCCGACATACCCGCGGCAAAGTTTCTTCCGACATCTCCCAAAACGACAACTCTTCCTCCCGTCATATATTCGCAGCCGTGGTCGCCGGTTCCTTCAACGACCGCCGTCGCGCCGCTGTTGCGGACGCAGAAACGTTCTCCGGCAATACCTCTTATATAAGCCTCGCCCTTTATCGCGCCGTAAAACGCAACGTTTCCGATAATAACGTTTTCCTCCGGAACAAACCGGGAGTTTTCGGGAGGCACGGCTATAATTTTGCCGCCGGACAATCCCTTTCCGATATAATCGTTGCTGTCGCCCTCCAGATACATTGTGACGCCGCGGGCAAGAAACGCTCCGAAGCTCTGTCCCGCCGAGCCCACAAAGTGCAGCTTTATCGTATCGTCCGGCAATCCTTCCATGCCGTATTTTGACGCAATATCCGATGAAAGAATGGTCCCCGTTACACGGTTGATGTTTGTGATCTCAAGCTTTGCTTCGATGTTTTTGCCGTCCTCGAGAGCGGGCTTGCATATTCTGAGAAGCGTGTTGAAATCAAGCGTCTTTTCTATCTCATGATCCTGAGTCCGGGTATGGTAGCGTTCATAATCGTTGCTGCATATTTTGGGCTGATAGAGAATCGATGACAGATCGACGCTT
This sequence comes from Oscillospiraceae bacterium, assembly GCA_022508725.1. Lineage (GTDB taxonomy): Bacteria > Bacillota > Clostridia > UBA1381 > UBA1381 > JAFLUR01. The sequence continues at coordinate 1,800 of JAFLUR010000137.1, read as the reverse complement.
TTTGCCTTTGTATCGTCATATATCAGTTTCTGACTGAGACGCTCCACATGACCTATCATTTCGTCAACCGTCCTTACGCCGATCTTTGCCATCCATTCGCGGAGATCCCGGGCTATGAATTTCATGAAGTTTTCAACGTATTCCGGTTTTCCGGCAAATTTGTTTCTCAAAAGAGGATTTTGTGTGGCAACGCCCACCGGACAGGTATCGAGATTGCACACCCTCATCATAACGCAGCCTATTGCGATAAGCGGACCTGTCGCAAAGCCGAATTCCTCCGCGCCCAAAAGAGCCGCAACCGCTACATCACGCCCCGTAAGCAGTTTGCCGTCGGTTTCGATAATGACTCTGTTTCTCAGATTATTCATCAAAAGCGCCTGATGTGTTTCCGCAATTCCCAGCTCCCACGGAAGTCCGGCATGACGTATGCTCGTTCTCGGAGCGGCGCCCGTTCCGCCGTCATAACCGCTTACAAGTATAACATCGGCGCGTCCCTTTGCAACGCCGACCGCAATCGTTCCGACTCCGACCTCCGAAACAAGCTTTACGCTTATTCTCGCGCGCCTGTTTGCGTTTTTGAGGTCATGAATGAGCTGCGCCAAATCCTCTATCGAGTATATATCATGATGGGGAGGAGGGGAGATAAGGCTTACCCCGGGCGTCGAATGTCTTGTTTTCGCTATCCACGGGTATACCTTGCTGCCGGGGAGATGTCCGCCCTCGCCCGGTTTTGCGCCCTGCGCCATTTTTATCTGTATTTCCTTTGCGTTTTGCAAATAATGTATATGAGCGCCGAATCTTCCCGATGCGACCTGCTTGATGGCGCTTGAACGCGAATCGCCGTTTTCGTCGGGAATATATCTTTCCGGACGCTCTCCGCCCTCGCCGCTGTTGCTCTTTCCGCCGAGCCTGTTCATAGCTACGGCAAGGCACTCATGCGCTTCCCGGCTGATCGAGCCGTATGACATGGCGCCCGTTTTAAATCTTTTCACAATGGATTCCACCGGTTCCACCGAATCGATGGAAATGGGTTTATCGACCGTTTTGATATCCAACAGACCCCGTATCGTGCATTGACGCTCCGAGTGACTGTTCATTGCCTCGGCGTATTCCTTGTAAAGCTTGTAATCACCCGTGCGGCAGGCTTTTTGCAGCTTATAGACGGTTTCGGGATTGAACATATGATACTCGCCTTTGGCTCTCCATTTGTGATCTCCTCCCGTGGGAAGCACACTGTCCTTTGTAACGGGCTCAAATGCCGCGGTATGCTTCGCAAGAGTATCCTCCTCGATCTCCCGTAAGCCTATACCGCCTATTCTTGTGGCTGTTCCGGTAAAATATTTGTCTATGACCGACTCGTTTATTCCGAGAGCTTCGAATATCTGCGCTCCGCAGTAGCTTGCTATTGCCGATATGCCCATCTTTGACATGATCTTTACAATGCCGTTTGTGACCGCGTCCGCGTAACGCTTTACCGACTCTTCCTTTGAATAATAAAGATATCCTCTTTCAACGAGGTCCTCAATGGATTCATAAGCCATATACGGATTTACGCCGTTTACGCCGTAGCCGATAAGCGCGGCAAAATGATGAACCTCTCTCGGCTCGCCGGTTTCGGAGATAATGCTTGCGCAGACCCTTGTTCCGTTTCTTATAAGATGATGATGCAGACCCGCGCCCACAAGCAGAGCGGGGATGGCGGCTTTGCTTTCGTCAACGCCCTTATCGGAAAGTATGATAATATTGCAGGGGGGGGGGGGGGGGGGGGGGGGGGGGGGGGGGGGGGGGGGGGGGGGGGGG
>JAFLUR010000136.1 GCA_022508725.1 Oscillospiraceae bacterium | reverse complement strand
GATATACGCACTCCCACGGGAAAAAGCAAAAGCTTTTACACTCTCTGCGCTTTTTCAAAAAACATAAACCTTTTCCCGAACGAAAATATCCCTTTCGGAGAATACGACACCGCAAATACCGTATACACGGTCCCCGAGCTGTTCGGATATACCATACCTCTTTCATTGTCGAGAACAAAGGTCGGTGAGGTCACCGTATCAAGGGTTCGTATCACGGAAAAAAATGCCGCCGACCGCGCGCGTGAGCTGATCGAGGATGATATAAGCAGCCGTCTGCTGCCTCAGTCGGAGCTTGTCAATAAAAACACCTATGTCGAAAAAATCGACGATGAAACCATCAGAGTACACGTCCGGATGGAATTTAAAGAGCTGATAGGTATGTACCGACCCGCAAGCCTTTCGCCCGACGGCGAGAACACACAAACGGAGCAAATCGGCGGGATCGAATAGACCACCGCATCTTTGAAAATTCCCTCCCGCGAAAAAAAACGGAGGAATAATTATTTTGCAAAGACAAATTGACGTAACGGAAACAACAGATTTGTCGCTGTTGTTCGGAAATTTCGACTCAAATATAAAGCTGCTCGAAAAGGCTTTTTCGGTAAACATAACGGGTCGTGAAAATAATTTAACGCTTATCGGTGATGAGGAAAATATCGATAAGGCGCAGGAGGTTATCGGCATACTCCTTAAACTGATCGACAAAAACGAGGCGATAGATGAACAGAAGGTTCTTTACGCGATTACAATGGTACAGGAAAACGGCGGTTTCGATATAAAAATGCTCGGCGATGACTGCGTGGCGATAAATTCACGCGGAAATCCCATAAAATCAAAAACTCTCGGTCAGAAAAGGTATATTGAGGCGATAAAGGAAAATACCATAGTTTTCGGGATAGGTCCGGCAGGTACGGGAAAAACCTATCTTGCCGTCGCCATGGCGGTAAACGCGCTGCGCAGCCGCGAGGTAAACCGTATAATACTCACCCGTCCGGCTGTGGAGGCGGGCGAAAAGCTCGGATTTCTTCCGGGCGATATGCAAAACAAGGTCGATCCTTACCTGCGTCCGCTTTATGACGGAATGTACGAAATGCTCGGCTCCGAAGGATTTATAAAATACCGGGAAAAGGAAACCATAGAGATTGCGCCGCTTGCGTATATGCGCGGAAGGACGCTCGACAACGCATTCATAATTCTGGATGAGGCACAAAACACCACGCCCGAACAGATGAAAATGTTTCTGACAAGAATAGGCTTCGGCTCAAAGGCAATAGTTACCGGAGACATAACGCAGATCGATCTGCCCGACGGCAAAAAATCGGGACTGAAGGAGGTTCGCAAAATACTGGGCGGGATAGAGGGTATTTCGTTCTGTGAATTTTCGGAAAAGGATGTTGTGCGTCATCCGCTTGTGCAAAAGATAATAAAGGCGTATGACCGCTATGACGCTCAGCGCGCCGACAAACGCGGGAGGAAAAAACAGGTATGATAAACGTGTATATTGAAAACGAACAGGACAAATTCGATATAACCGATGAAACGGAGGACTGCATAAGGCGTGTTGCCGCCGCCGTATTCGAATACGAAAAATGTGATTTTGACGCGGAGGTAGACGTTACCGTTACAGATAACGAAAATATACGGGAGCTTAACAGGACATACAGGGATAAGGATTCGGCAACCGATGTATTGAGCTTCCCCATTCTTGAGTTTGACGAAAGCGGAAATATTGTAAATTCGGAATTTGACGAGGATACGGACAGCGGATGCATCCTTCTCGGGGATATTGTAATATCTGCCGAGCGCGCGGAGGAACAGGCGGAAGAGTACGGACACGGCATAATGCGCGAAATAGGATTTTTGACCGCCCATTCCATGCTCCATCTTCTCGGTTACGATCATGAGACGGGAGAGGACGAGATAATAATGAGAAGCAAAGAAAGGGAAATTCTGAACTCTCTCGGACTTACAAGGTAAACACCGGATAAATCAAAAGCGTATCAATGTAAAACATCAGCGCGGACAGGTATGCGTTTTACGCATAAAAAAGATTTTTTGATTACCCCAAACCGGCGTTTTTCAAGAGATAAGTCTATAATTTTGAACGGATTTTTTAGGAGGAAAATAATGACAATAGATACAAATACATTCAAGTCGGGATATGCCGCCATTATAGGTATGCCCAACGTGGGCAAGTCAACACTCGTAAATACGATAGTGGGACAGAAAATAGCAATAATTTCCGACAAACCGCAAACCACACGCAACAAGATACTTGCCATCTACACGACCGACGAATCACAGATAGTATTTACCGACACGCCCGGAATACACAAGCCCAAAAACAGACTTGACGAATATATGGTGTCGGTGGCAAATGAGTCGGTAAATGAAATGGACGTGGTTCTGTTTGTGGTCGATGCGTCAAAAAGCATTCAGGACACGGAACGCGAAATAGCAAAAAATATAAGCAAGCTGAACACCCCATGCATACTTGTCATAAACAAGATAGACAAGATCAAAAAGGAAAATCTTCTTCCTCTTATCGCGGATTACAGCAATCTTAACAAATTCGACGCAATAGTTCCCATAAGCGCGCAGACGGGAGACGGGATAAAGGTGCTTCTCAATGAAATAAACGGATTTATCGAGCCGGGACCGAAATTTTTTTATGACGATATGGTTACCGATCAGCCGGAGCGTCAGATCACCGCGGAGATCATACGCGAAAAAATGCTGTGGATGCTTGAACAGGAGGTTCCTCACGGAATTGCGATAGAAATAGAAAAAATGGAGGAGCTTGAAACAATAACCAATATATCGGCAAGCATATACTGCGAAAAAATGAGTCACAAGGGAATAATTATCGGCAAGAACGGCGATATGCTGAAAAAAATAGGCTCTCTCGCAAGGGAGGAAATACAGAAAATGCTTGATACACGGGTTTATCTTGAGCTTTGGGTAAAGGTAAAGCCCGACTGGAGGAACAACAATCGGATGATACGAAATTTCGGTTATGATGTGAAGAATTGAAAATAACAACAACGTATTTCCCATTATTCCGCATCGTCCGGTTATACGACTAATATGTGTAAGTATATAAATCCTTTCGGCATGAAAAAATATTAAAGAAGCATTAAATCATCGGAAAGGACTGATAAACATGGATATCTGGGAGCTTTTCTGCCGGACGGGAAATATCGACGCTTATTTGCTGTACACCATAACCGAAAATTCCGGAGATAATATTGTATATGATGACGAACAATTTACAGACAGACGGACTTATTATACGGCAGAGCAATTATAAAGAGGCTGACCGTATGCTTACTCTGCTTACTCCCGAGCACGGCATAATACAAGCGGCTGCCCGCGGTGTGCGAAAGATGAAACGCTGCCGCACAGCCTCTTCTCAGCTGTTCTGCTACAGCGAATTTGACCTTTATACGGGCGGCGATATTGCCGTTGTGAACGGTTCATCGATAAAGGACGCGTTCTGTCCGATAAGCGAGGATATAGAAAAATTATCCCTGTTTACATATTTGGCGGATATCACCTATGCCGCGATAGGCGAGCATAATCCCGAGCCGGAGATAACAAGTCTTTTCTTAAATTCATTGTATGCGGCAGCATACAAAAATATAAGCACAAATAAAATAAAGCCGGTATTTGAAATAAGGCTTATGCGCCTTTGCGGACTTATGCCGGATATTCTGCACTGCTCCCGATGCGGGGCAGGCGCGGAGGAGGGTCAATATTTCGGATATTTCGGTGTCAATGACGCCATTGTATGCGACAAATGCAGAGTAAAGGGCGATATTGCAATATCTCCCGAGGCTTACGCTTGTATGTATTATATATTGTATTCGATGCCGAAAAAGATATATTCATTCAAAGCGCCCGACCGGGCTTTTGAGGAATTGTCGTCGATTTCGGAAAAATATGTTTCCTGCCGGCTTGAAAGAAAATTCTCTTCACTCGATTATTACAAAAAAATATCGGTAAGAGCGTTTTGACAAATAAACCCGCAAACAAAATTATAAAGGAGAATTACCCATGAGAAGAGATAAAACAAACTATTATCTGGATATAGCCGGGACCGTTGCCGAACGCGGCACCTGCATAAGGCGCAGCTTCGGGGCGATAATCGTAAAAAACGATGAGATAATCTCAACGGGCTACGCCGGCGCGCCGCGAGGACGCAAAAACTGCAACGAGCTCGGAAAATGTATCCGCAATGAATTAAATATTCCGCGCGGAGAAAGATATGAGCTCTGCCGCAGCGTCCATGCCGAGGCAAACGCCATCATTTCGGCGCGGCGCAGCGATATGATAGGCGCGACGTTATACCTTGCCTGCATAGACCCGTCAACCGGCGAAACGGTCGGAGGAACAAGCTGCTGCTCCATGTGCAAGCGTCTTGTGATAAATTCCGGCATCGAAAAGGTGATTGTCCGCGATACATACGACAGCTTCAGAATTATATCCGTTTCCGATTGGATAGAAAACGACGAGTCTCTTGATGGACAATCGGGCTATTGACGATAAAAAGGACGGCGGAACTTCACAGACTCCGTCGTCCGAATACTTTTTTGTCTCAGGCGGGACCGGTGTATTATTCCAACTCTGTTAAATTACCGTCCGTAACAATGCCCGCTATGTCATCCGGGTCTGTCACATCATTAAATCGGATATAATATTGAACGACAACGTAATTATCATCATCGTATCCCAAAGATTCAAAAGTATGTGCATTTTCCCAATTTATTATACTTCCGTCCTTCATTTTTACTGCCGGAGCGGCATAACCTATTATTTTTCTTGTTACGGAAGCTTCATCGATGAGCCTTTCCTCCCTCGCCGGATATCGTATTTTAAACAGCGCCGAAATCGGAGACAGTGTTATTTCGGTAACCGCCGCGCTTCCGTCCGCACCGCAAAGCGGTATGTTTACGGGATATATTTTCATTTCCGGATTTTTCTCGCTGTCGTAATCCCAGCTCAATTCCCATTTACCCTCAATAAGCGTATTCCATTCATGCCCCGGCTCCCAACTTATTCGCCGGCTTATATTTTCAAGCTCCAATGATAACCGGCAGCTCGGCAGCGTTTCGGTAAATCCCTCGGCTACGGCAATGCATTTCATACGGTTTCCCGATACCTCCGCTACCGATACGTCAAGTTCAAACGCCCCGTATTTTTCCGCATTCTGCCGCCAATCCTCGGGTTTGAGGCTTGCCCGTTCAAATTCGTACCATGATTCGAGTTTGACATCTTCCCGGGCAATCACCTCGAATACAGCGTAAATCGTACGCGAATCGGCAAGCGTTTGCAGTACTCTTACAGTCACTCCGTTATCCGTAACGCTGCACATAGGCGTATCTACCGCCGATTTTATTTTCTCGTATTTGTCATCCGCTATACCGACTTTACTGCCGAAAGCGCTGTCAAGATAAAAATAATTTACCGCCAAAGCCGTCGCAGCGGCAAAAATTACCGTAATACATGCAGCTATGAGCAATATCCGCGCGATATGATGTTTTTTTCCCGGCTCTGTGCCCGTCTTTTTATTTATAATATTTAAAATACGCTTCCGCTCCGCACGTCCGAGCGGAGAACAGTAATCCTCGTCAATATCGATATTCCGCATAATTTCATCTATTCCGCTCATATGCTGATTCCTCCTTTGATCAATTCCGTTTTAAGCTTTTTCTTGTATCGGTGAAGAATATTTTCGACTTTCTTTTCACTGCAGCCCATATTCCGCGCTATTGACTTTATCCGCTCATAAAGATAATATCTCCTTACAAACACCTCTCGCTCAAACGGAGGCATAGACGCGATTGTTTTCTTTACAATTTCGATATTGGTCCGACGGGCAATTTCATCTGTCATATCCGCGTCAACATCAAAATCAAGCGGATGTGCGGGCGCGATTTTCATGACGGATCTCATTTTATCCGCGGCACACCGCCGGGCTATACCTATTAAGTATCCTTTCAGCGACTCAACTCCCGCTGTTTTGCCGCGTGACTGCCACAGTCCGATAAAGCTGTCCGCTACAGCCTCCTCTATATCTTCACGACTGAACCCCGACAGAGTATTGGCGCACACTGCCTTGACAATTCCGCCGTATGCTTCGACAAGCAGCTTAAAGCCGCGTTCCGGTTCACGGGAAAGTATGGCGATAAGCTCGCTGTCGGTCATATGTTTGTCCATATGTACCTCCTTGATTTCATATTATTGATGCTCCAATTAAATCTTGAAGAATTATGCGACGAACAAACTGCGAAA
>JAFLUR010000135.1 GCA_022508725.1 Oscillospiraceae bacterium | reverse complement strand
CGGCGGGAAAAGACGCCAAAAAGATGATGATTGGAAGATACTAAACAGGCTCTTAAATATATACCGCATTATATACCTGAGGAAACACCGAATAAATCGGTATCAAAAAACAATCCGGCTGTCCGGGCGAAAAACCGGTGCGAACGCTTGCGCCCTTTGCGCCAAAGAACCGGCGTATATTTTTTCGTAAATTAAGATTGCCTTTAAATCAGTGTTTCCCCGATGAAATACTGCCGGGTTTGCCCGGCAGTATTTTATATTACAAAAAATACGGTTTGTTATGAAGATTTTACAATGTGTTTACTTTTAAATATATATTCTTGCAATTTAAAAAAATATATAGTATAATGTAATAAGATGTATTATTTATATGATGGGAATATGCTGTACCTCCGCGTCGATAATTTCAATCCCGGCGGTACGGCGGTTCCGGATTTAATAAAAATATTTTGGGAGGTGCTTTTGTATGCGCAAAAGGTATACACTGAGATATATTGCCGCATCCGCACTTATTGCTTCATTTACGGTTTCGGGATGCTCATCTGCAAATGATGCGGAAAAAGAAAGGCTGAAAAAGCAAAATGCAGAGCTTAAGACGCAATATTCGGAGCTTTCTGAAAACACAGATTCCGCCGCCGTTTCGAATGATGCAGCAATATCGATATCCGGCATTAATAATTCCTTTACAATAAACGGTTCACCCGCCAAAGTGGAATGTTACAATATAGACGGAAAGATTTATGTAAAGCTCAGCGATGTGGGCAAATATACAGGCTTTACGCCAAGCTTTGAATCCGACTCCGTTATCAGAATAGGGCAAGGAGAATCGGTAAAAGAAACATACTCATACTACGATGAATGTGATAACATTCCCCGGTTTGAATCGGTTTCGCCCGGCGCCCGGAAAACCGGCTCGCTCGATTTAAAGGATCTGCCCGCCAACACACTTGCCGCATTTACATACACCGCATCCGAGGAAGATATCAATAACTACATAAATGTTCTTCTCGATAATGATTTCGAATTTATGGGAGAGATAGGTATTACTTTCGGCGATCATGACGTCATGTGCAGTTTGTATCAGGCTCCGAGCAAGTATTCGATAGGAATTTCAAAGATAAACGGCGACGGCAATGCGGTTATCACGCTCTTTGATCTGCATGTGGCAGTTGATCCGACCGCCGAAGAATCACCGGCGCCCGATGGCTCACCCGCACCCGAGGCATCCTCCGGTCCGGATCAAACTCAATCGCCCGATACCGAACAATCATAAGGAGGGAATGCTATTATGAAAAAAATCGTACTTATCGCCGCCGCTCTGCTTGCCGCTTTGTCGGTTTCATCCTGCGATGACGCCGAGCTTGAAAGACTCAGATCGGAAAATTCGTCACTTTCCGAAAAGATACGGCAAGAGCAAGCCGGAAAACGTGACAATACGCAGACAAACTCGAATAACGGCATTGTGAATATACATGAATTTGAAGAATTTCCGTCAACAATAAAGTATAACGACACAGAATATGAGGCTCTCGGATACCTTATAGATGACGCAAGCTATGTATTCAGACTTGATGATATTGCAAATCAGCTCGGACTTAATGTGTCGATCGATGAAACAGGCTCCATTGCAATAAGCGGAACCGTAAAACCGAATTCATCGGATTCATCGACAAACCATTCATCTGCAAACACCTCATCGATATTATCAAATATTACGGATATCCCCGTTGATGACAGATACACAGCCGCCGGAATCATGAACCTCATCAAAAGCGGTGATATCAGCGTAATTGAACCTACGGATGAACCCAAGACAATAAGAACCGCCCCGTCCGGAAGCGCAGGTACGTCTTCATCATCACCCGACTCCGCGTCTGCAGCCGGAGCACCCCGCACTCCTTCATCCTCCACTCCCGAACCCACTCCGGTCAATAAGGATTATCCCTTTAATTTTTCTTCGGTTCCGAGCAGTGATATATTTCTTAACGCGCGTGAAAAAAATGATACCACCATACTTGAAAATTTCGGATTATATCATGAGGTGGCATCAAGATTTTATTCAAGATTTACTGAGGTTCCGAATTTGAAATGGGCGGAACCGTCGGTATCCGCCGTTCAGATCTCCAACCGGAAAGAAAACGCAACCTACTGGTATTATGTTCCGGACATGGCAAAAGAACGGCTCGAATCGGCATATGTTACCATTCTTTCCGAATTCGGCTACGAATATGCCGGCTCGCTTAACGATCATCATACATATACTCTCGGTCCGAATTATGTAAGCTTCGGCTATGAAGGCAATGATTTTATGGTAAGTATGAGCGGCCGCGCCGAATGTGAAATAGGTGAGGAATACGAAAACGGATTTAAAAACGCAAACATTACCGATTTCGGCAAAAGATTCGGCATCGAATGTAATGAGGAAACAATGTATTACGGCGACTGGGTTTACAGATACCCCGCAAATGCCGTCGAATTCTCAAACGCGGTTCGTATGTATATCAACGAGCTTGAAAAGAACGGATTTGAATATACCGGAACTCAGGACGGCAGAAGTTCTTATTCAAACGGAAATATTATAGTCGGAACAAGAACGGTTGATGACAGCTTTTATCTGTCTATAGTAAAAAAATAAGAGGTGATCAAAATGAAAAATATAAAAACAACAGTGTCTGCTTTGCTTGCTGCCGCGGCTGTATCATCAGCCGTTCCCGCTTCGGCACAGCCGACCGATATAAGAGTGTTCCTTAACGGCAGCGAAATATATCTTTCCGAATCTGTCGAAGTGTTTGACGGTGTCGCAATGGTTCCGGCAAAAAATCTGCTTGAAAGTCTCGGATATTACGTTGAGTGGAATGAGCTTTTTCAAACCCTGTCGGCGTCAAAAATTTCCGGCAGTTTTGTATTCCGGATAAACAGCTCCGAATATACCGCCGACGGAGTGACAAAGAATGCATCGGCAATTCCCGTGATCATTCGCAACAGGGTTTACGCATCCATCGATGATATTATCGGAAACATAGGTCTTTCCTCTGTTTGGGATGATGACAACCGGATTATAAATATTGAGGGAACCGTTATAACACCCACACCCATTCCTCTTGTTAAGCTTTCGGATGATCAGATCCCGAAAACTCTGTTTGAAGCCAAAGCAAATAATAACAAAAACAACAATAACAACAAAAATAACAGCGACCGGCAAAGTCTGTCGGACCGTCTGCTTCCGTCGGCTTCAAAAACTCCGGCACCGACGCGCACACCCAAACCGACAAATACGCCCAAGCCGGCAAGCACACCCGCGCCGACACCCACTCCCGTGCCGACTCCTTCCCCCTCTCCGAAACCGGTATCACCCTACGAATGTTACGCACGCTATCCTACGGTACCGGATATTCAAAAGGTGGCTTTTATGCTTGATTTTCTTTATTATGAAAATATGCCCGACTCGTCGGTTTACTATTACAGCTTTGAACGAAACACCCGTGACAATGTTGCGCAGCTGTATGAGAACGCGCTTATCGAAAGCGGGTTCGACAGAAACCCGTATCTGTCAATAGGCACCGTTTCCGCCTTTGACAGATACGATATAAGCGTTATGTTTGACAAAAAAGAACATACAATAACCATAAAAGGAAAACCGCGTTCGGCGCCTCTCGCCTCTTCAAGCAATGCATTTACAAAAACCAGAGTCATCGCATTCAAAGGCAACGAATATAATAATCCGGTACCTTTCTATGAGGCATACCTTTACAGAATGTACGAATGTCGCTTTGTTACAACGGAAAAGGACGCCAAGGAATATGTCAACGACTTAAAGAAAAAAGCTTCGATAGTTATAAGCGCAAGAAACTGTGATGCGACCTTTATGTTTAACGAGATCAAGGTCGAAACAAAACTGCTTGATTATAACGAAGAAACTCTGTCGGTGCCTACACCTACACCGTTACCGACAAATACGCCCAAACCGACAAGCACACCGCGGCCGACACCCACTCCAAAGCCTGTTTATTCAACCTATAAAAAGCCGAGCTCTTTACAAACTCCCGTTCCGACGGAAACACCGGCACCGACAAACACACCGGAACCCCCGACGGAAACGATCACGCCGAGCGCAACTCCGTTTGTTGACGTAAGCAATATAGATGAAAACGACAGAAAGATTTTCATAATAACAATGATACCGTAATTTGCCGCACGGATAAATTTTTTATAAATACAGAAAGGAAAAAATTATGGATTATACTGCAAACATCAAAAGATACGAAACAATGAAATACAACAGATGCGGAAAAAGCGGTCTTAAGCTTCCCGCATTCTCTCTCGGATTGTGGCATAACTTCGGCAGCTGCGACAATTATGATAATATGGTCGATATGATCACGACCGCTTTCGATCTCGGCATAACTCATTTTGACCTTGCCAACAATTACGGACCTTATCCCGGCAGCGCGGAAGAGAATTTCGGCAAGATCTTAAAAAACGAGCTTTCTCCCTACAGAGACGAGCTTATAATATCGACAAAAGCGGGCTATACCATGTGGGACGGTCCTTACGGTGATTGGGGCTCAAGAAAATATCTTGTTGCAAGTCTCGATCAAAGTTTGAAACGAATGGGGCTTGATTACGTCGATATATTCTATCACCATCGTCCCGACCCGGAAACGCCCGTTGAAGAAACGGCTGCCGCACTCGATCACATAGTTCGCAGCGGAAAAGCGCTCTATGTCGGAGTATCGAATTACAGCGCCGAGCAGACAAAAAAGATAGCCGATATAATGCGTTCTCTCGGAACACCGCTTGTTATACATCAGCCGAGATACAATATGTTTGAAAGATGGATAGAGCACGGACTGCAAGACGTTCTCGCATATGATGGAATAGGTTCGATATCCTTCTGCCCTCTCGCACAGGGACTTCTCACAAACAAATATATAAACGGAATACCGGAAGGTTCGAGAGCAACAAAATCAAGATTTCTCACTCCCGACAAAATAAAAGATGATTTGATAGGTAAAGTGGTGAATCTCAATAAAATAGCCGAAAACAGAGGTCAGTCGCTTGCACAGATGGCTTGTGCATGGAATTTAAGAGGCGGTAAGCTTACAAGCGTGCTTTTGGGCGCATCAAGATCATCTCAGATAACGGAAAATGTCGGCGCACTTGCGAATTTGGATTTTACAGCTGATGAGCTTTCGGCAATTGAAAATATACTCGCATAAAGGAACTGATTTCTATGAACAACAGAACGCTTATCGCAATGAGCGGCGGAGTGGACAGCTCCGTTGCGGCATACCTTACAAAAAAAAACGGATTTGATTCGATAGGCATAACTTTAAAGCTGTTTGACAGCGATACCGATGAAATATCGGAGAAAACCTGCTGCTCTCTTGATGATGTGGAGGACGCGCGCGCGGTTGCGAATAAGCTCGGCATACCGTATTATGTGCTTAATTTCAAATCAAACTTTCATGAAAATGTGATCAAACGTTTTGTTGATGCGTATACAAACGGCTGTACTCCCAATCCGTGCATTGACTGTAACAAATATATAAAATTCCTCAGACTGATGGATAAAGCAAAGGAAACCGACTGCGATCATGTCGTTACGGGACATTATGCCCGTATCGAGAAGGACGGCGGTCGCTTTCTTCTCAAAAAAGCAGTCGATAAAACCAAGGATCAGACTTATGTGCTTTATTCGCTTACACAGGAACAGCTTACGCACACAATGTTCCCTCTCGGCAGCCTTACAAAAACACAGGTGAGAGAGCTTGCCGCGGAATGCGGTTTTGTCAATGCTGCAAAAAAAGACAGTCAGGATATATGCTTTGTCCCCGACGGTGATTATGCCGGATTTATCGAAAAATACACAAAAAAACAATTCCCTCACGGAGATTTTATCGACGCAAACGGAAATGTTATCGGGACACACAGCGGGATTATACGATACACGATAGGACAGCGAAAGGGACTCGGAGTTTCATTCGGAAAACCCGTGTATGTATGCGATATAAACAGCAAAAACAATACAGTAACTCTCGGTGACAACGAAAGTCTGTTTTCAAAATCGCTTATTGCCGATGAGATAAATCTGATAGCCTGTGACAGACTCGATAAACCGACAAAGCTTTCCGCCCGCATAAGATACTCGCAGAAGGAACAGCCTGCCCGCATCGAGCAGATTGACGAAACGCATTTGCGCGTTGATTTTGACGAGCCTCAAAGAGCCGTAACACGAGGTCAGGCGATTGTGATCTATGACGGTGATACGGTTGTCGGAGGCGGAAGAATAGCG
>JAFLUR010000134.1 GCA_022508725.1 Oscillospiraceae bacterium | reverse complement strand
GGGCTCGAACCAACGACCCTGCGGTTAACAGCCGCATGCTCTGCCAACTGAGCTATTGAGGAATATCTTCTCTCTTTCGAGTACATTTCTATTATACAGTATCGTTTTGGATTTGTCAAGCATTTTTTTTCGTTTTTTGAAAAAAATTTTAAAACCGGCAGTTTTGCCGAAAGCCGGGGGACAAAGCCGGACCCCGTATTTGTCCCCGCCCGCTTTTTCCGGCAAGACCGGTATCTTTTTCCGCGGGCAAAGCGCAAAATTCTTGAAATGCACAAAGTATTCCCGCAAATTTTCAGCGAAAAAATCCGGCGATCCCCGGATATCAAACAGGCTCTTAATCCCTTAGGATAACGCCCGTTCCGGAAAATTCCTCCGCCGACCGTATAATCAAATATCCACCCTCCGCGCAAACATCGGCATTTCCGGGATATACCGAATCTATTCTTTTATGCTTTCCGAGCGGAATTTTTATATTGTCATGCTTTCCTTCGAACGTATGTATCACGGCAAGCGTCATATCCTCTCCGTCCCGTATGACGCACTGCCAACCCGTGGGATGTCTGTCGGACGCCGAACGATTTTCGTATATATACGACCTGCCCGATTTTATAACCGGGACCGCCTTTTTGTAAAACGCAATTCCGGTATCTATCGTCTCCCACTGTTCCTCATCCAAGCCGGTCACATCTCCGGACAGGCACATTCTGCCCAAAAAGGTCGCGGCGACCGAATATGCGATACGCTTTGTCGAATCGCTCTTTCTTATAACGCACCATATCTGACTCTGCCGGGGAAGTATAAGTCTGTGCAGATTTGCCGCTATTATCGGTATCTCCGCACATTCATGCGCATCCGAAAATGACGCCATTGATGAAAGCGACATAAACATAGGTTCAAGTCTGTTTCCGCCCGAGGCGCAGTTTTCTATTATAAGCCCGGGTATTTCACGGCGCATCTGCCTGAAAAATTCCGCCGCCGCGTTTATATTCAGCCTGAGTCCCTCGCCGAGCGAATGTTCGTTATCACAGCCTATGCCTATCGTTTCGTTATAGTCCACCTTTATGTAATCAAAATCATGCTCCTTTAAAAAGCCTGTAACCTTTCTTTCAAGGTATTCCTTTGTTTTGGGGTTTGTCATATCCCAAAACCGCCGGTTTACCGTTGTGAGAGTCTGTCCGTCGCGCGTGAGCATACAATCCCGCATTTCCTCATAAGCCCTCGATCTTTCGCCGACATTCTCTATCTCAAACCATATCCCGGCCCTCATGCCGTTTTCCTTTATAAGCGACACCGTGCGGTCTATTCCGCCGGGGAAAAGCTTTTCCGACGGCTCGTAATCGCCCATGCTCCGGTCCCACGGCACATCATCTCCCTGTTTAAACCAGCCGCAGTCTATCACAAAATAATCTATCCCGCGGTTTTTGATTTTCTGCAATATCTCCGCAATATTCTCATGCGACGGATTTCCCCATGTCGTGCAGTATTCATTGAAGATAACAGGCAGCTCTTCCTCACATTCCGGAACATCGAGCGCCGCCTCCTGCGCCGACAAAAGGCGATGAGTTATATCCGCGACTCCGCCCTCGACAACGCTTATGACAGCTTCCGGCGTGACAAAACGTTCTCCGGGCGCGACCTTTCGCATCCAGTGTCCGAATTCTCTGTCCGCGATACCTCCGGATATGCAAGCACCGTCATCGCCCCTTGTGACTTCCATCTGCCACGACGAGCCTATCCCCATCTGCACTCCCCAGATAATTCCGTTCTCACTGTCCTCGATGAGCATAAACGGGAAATATCCCTTCACGGGCATTGAACCGACCTGCCCGAAGCGCAGATTGTTTGAATTGAAATACGTCCAGTCGTCCTCAAGCCGGAGATCCTCAAACAACTCTTTTACAAGCCGTCCCTCGCCGCTCCAGCGCGATCTTGCTCTGTATAAATTCATTGTTCCCGCGCCGTCCGTGTACGGAGAGATATTGAAAAACGAAAAGGATGAGATCATTTCGAGAGTTATCGTTTTATCCGAATTATTGATAAGCTCCGTCCCCACCTTAATAAAGCTTTCTCCCTCGCGGTGTGACAGGATATGAACACATTCCGTGCCGCGGTCGTCCTTAAGATATGTCTTTACAACAATCCCGTCCGGACTCGTTTCACTTTTCTGATGCGAATATTTCATTTTTTCGGCAGATTCGGAATATTTCATGGACAAGCCGCCGAAATACTGCCCGGGATATCTGTCGCCGAGTATTTTAAGCTGAACAAGCGACTGCACCGATACGCGCCTGTTTTCGCTTTGTTTTTTCTCCGTATCGGGAACAAGACTTATTCCCGCAATATTTCTTTCCTTATCGATATAATATTCCGCCGACATATCCGACAGCTTAAATTCCGATATTTTTTCGAATTTTTTATCCATTATAAAGAGTTTCCTTTCTTTTATCACACTTTATATAACTCACGATTTGTTTCCTGCTTGTATTGATGTGCCAATGAAACATTGCCGAAAGACCAAGTCAAAAACGGAATTTATCAAGGCGTCAAACCGCAGGAATACTTGTGTATTTCAAGGTTTGACAACACAGAGAAATTTAATTTTTGACAAGTATTGAAGGCAAGGTTTTGTCGGTACGTCAATAATATCGTATAATATCGAACCGGCGCCGCATATAACGGCGCCGATTTTTTACGGAGCCTTGAAAACCGACTCCGCCCGATAATCAATTATACTTTTACGGATCAGCCGATTTTTGCTTTCAGGCGATCGATCTCTCCCGTATGAAATTTATAAAGCAATTCAAGCTGAGTTATTTTACTGTTCATTGAGTCAAGGTTCAGCCTGTCGATTTTTTCGAAATTAGCCTGATAGCCTTCTCCGAGCAGCTGAATACATTGTTTAACGGTCGTTTCAAGCATATAGGTATTCTGCTTTACCTCCGTTTCAAGCTCTTCAAACCTGTTTTCAAGAT
This sequence comes from Oscillospiraceae bacterium, assembly GCA_022508725.1. Lineage (GTDB taxonomy): Bacteria > Bacillota > Clostridia > UBA1381 > UBA1381 > JAFLUR01. The sequence goes on along the minus strand of JAFLUR010000134.1, from coordinate 3,330 downwards.
TATCAAACCTGTTTTCAAGATTATCAAGTCTGTTTTCAAGATTGTCAAGCCTGTTTTCAAGCTTCTTAAGTTCTTGCTTGATTATCTTGTTGTCCTGCTCAAGCCTGTCAACTTTACTCTCAAGATTGTCAACTTTGCTCTCGAGCTTGTCAACTTTGTTCTCGATATTGTCGATCTTTTTTACTATCAATTCCAATAATTCTTTTTCGTTCATATACCGGTCATCCTTTCATTTGCATTATTCGGCTGCCGCTTTATCCTCCGCTTCTTTGTTGTCCGCTCCTTTGGCAGTCTCCGATTTGTCTCCGCCGGAGCTCATCTTTGCTCTGTCCTCTTCAACGCTCTTGTTGTAATCGTCAACAATGGTCTGCATACGGGTAGCGTTTTCATCGATGTTTGTCGATACCGCGCCGCCTGCTCTGAAATATTCAACCACTTCATTTTCCGGCCATACTCCGCAGTCACGAACTATATAATGACTGTCAACCGCCGTTTCCTCAAATATCTTGTAATCCTCCTCAAGCATATTTTCCTTGTACATCGCAGTTCTGTCCTCAACACACGCCTTTATCATATAATCGATAAGCTCGACCGATGCCTCGATATCCTTCGCGCCGTTCGGAACGCCGAAATAATACTCCACAATATAGCTCGATATCGGATTTTCCTTTGCAAGGAACGGGATATATCTTATCGTATCCTGTGTTGATGAATTTTTCGCGTCTATAAGAATATGCGGAAGAATATCAAGCGCAAAGCCGACCTCTCTTGTATAGGTCTTTCCGTTTTTGATGCTTGTAACGCCCTTATCATACACTATATTCTTTATGAATGTGAGCCATTCGCGGTTCGGCTGCTTGTTATACGCAAGCTCGACCGTTCCGTCGTCATGATGCTCGACCGCATATGTTCCCGTTTTGTTCGGCTTTTCAAAATTAAGATACATCTGCACCTGATTTGCTTTGAGGTCGTCGATCATTTTAAGGAACGATTCCCTGTTCCATGCGCCCTCTTGATAATACTGCGCCGGAGTCTTTATGTTGTAATCGTTATAGAGCGTTTCGTTATATATGCCGTACTGGAAATCGCTCATCATAACATTTCCGACAGCGTAGGTTTTTCCGAGATATGTTCCCGCCTCTTCAACAAGCTCCTTTGTATAAACGGGATTGTTTTTGTTTATATATTCATCTATCGGAGTGTACAGATCGTTCCGGAATATTCCCGGCAGGCTCACGCCTATTATAAGCTGAACATTCCACACATCTCCGGCATTTACCGCCGCGACTATCTGTTCGTTTCCGCCCTCTTTTCCGGCAACCAGAAATTCAACGTTTGAGCCGGGATATTCTTCCATGAATTTATCCGCGCCGATCGAATAGGAGCTGTTGTACGGGTCTGTCCTCAGATCGCGATAACCGGCAACTCTGAGCTGAACGCCCGAGAAATCCTTTTTCTTCTCCTCAACTTGATTTTTACCGCCGTCGGACGCTCCTCCGTCCGCGCTTTTCGGTGAGCAGCCCGCAACAGACGAGCATACCGCCGCCGCCGCAAGAATGATTGCTAAAATTTTACTTTTCTTCATGAATTTGTACCTCCGTAAATATATATTTTTTTATAAAGACCCGCCGTATATTTAAGAAAACATCGAATAAATCAATATCAAAAAAACAATCCGGCAACACATCGAAAAAACGGTGCGAATGCATGCGCGCTTTGCGCTTAAGAATAAGCATATGCTTTTTCCGTAAATTATTTTTTTGATTACCTTTAAACCGGTGTTTTCCCAAAAATTTGCCGAGCCTGTATTTACCGTTATTTTACCGCATTTGCAAGAGCTTGGTCGAGATCCGCGATAAGATCCCCCGCATTTTCTATCCCGACGCTGAACCTTATCAGGTCGGCGGAAATTCCGCATTCTTCAAGCTGTTTTTCCGTAAGCTGACGGTGAGTCGAGCTTGCCGGATGAAGCGCGCAGGTGCGGCAATCCGCAACGTGCGTGACGATCGCGGCTGTTTTAAGTCCGTTAAGAGTCGCGTTCGCCGCCTTATATCCGCCCTTTACTCCGAACGAAATAACGCCGCTTGCTCCGTCCGGAAGATATTTTTTCGCAATAGAATAATATTTGTTCGATTCGAGTCCGGGATAATTCACCCATGCGACCCTGTCGTCATTTTCAAGAAAACGCGCCACCGCCAAAGCATTTTCACTGTGCTTCGGCATACGCAGATGCAGCGTTTCCAGTCCGAGATTTAACAGAAACGCATTCTGCGGCGCGGGTGTGCTTCCGAGATCGCGCATAAGCTGAACTCTCGCCTTTACGATATACGCGGCATTTTTGAATTTTTCGGTATACACAACGCCGTGATACGAATCGTCCGGCTGTGTAAATTCGGGGAATTTTCCGCTTGCCGCCCAATCGAAATTCCCGCTGTCAACCACGACTCCGCCCAGAGCCACGGCATGTCCGTCCATGTACTTTGACGTGGAATGAACGACAATATCCGCGCCGAATTCGATCGGACGGCAGAGTATGGGCGTCGCAAAGGTATTGTCAACTATAAGAGGGATATTTTTCGAATGCGCCGCCGCCGCGAATTTTTCGATATCAAGGACATTAAGCGCCGGATTTGCTATCGTTTCGCCGAAAACAGCCTTTGTATTCTCCTTGATCGCCGCCGTGATCTCCTCAGCGGTCGAATCGGGATTTATAAATGTGACCTCTATGCCGAGCTTTTTGAGCGTTACCGCGAAAAGATTGAATGTACCGCCGTAAACGGCCGACGAACATACGATATGATCGCCGGAGCCGGCTATATTCGTGACCGACATAAGCGACGCCGCCTGACCGGACGATGTCATCATCGCACCTACGCCGCCCTCAAGCGACGCAATCTTGTCCTCAACGCAGCTTGCGGTCGGATTTGCCAGACGTGTATAGAAAAATCCGTCCTCCTCCAGATCGAACAGCTTTCCCATATACTCGCTCGAATCATATTTGAATGTGGTGCTCTGATAAACGGGCAAAACTCTTGCCTCTCCGTTTTTGGGCTTATAACCCTCCTGTATACACTTTGTTTCGATATGCATATTTTATTCTCCTTTTCCATCCTTCTTTTTTCCGGACCGGTCCGTTATTCCAAGCGTTCCTCAAGAATGACCGGAACCTCCTCGACCTCGCCGTTTCTGTACAGTGTAAGAACAAGAGTGTCTCCCACCTTCATCGGATCCTTTATTTCGTTTATTTCGTCCACCGTCGTGACCGTTTGTCCCGCCGCCTTTACGATAAGATCGTTTTCCTTTATTCACGCCTTTGCCGCCGGCGAATTT
>JAFLUR010000133.1 GCA_022508725.1 Oscillospiraceae bacterium | reverse complement strand
CGGCTTTGTAGCCTTTAAGGAAAGCGTCACGCATCTTATCGAGCATGGCAACATCGCCGTTTGCGATCTTTACCGACAGATTGACGATACGCGAAGCCGTTGCGTCTACCGACCATGCGCCGCCGTCTTCAAGAGCCGCTTTTGCATCTGCCTGAGTGGTGGGCATTGCCGGGAGTGCGAAATCATCCGGTGTAAGAACCGCACCCGTCGATATTTTAACCGACGAATTCTTTCCGAAAAGAGTACCCAAAGAACTCTTCATGGAATTGTTTACCGACTCGATCATCTTGCGGACCATATCCAGCTCGACCGATCTCATCTGATCTCTCATGGAGTTTATCTGTTCGCTTGAAAGACCCTTTGTTGTTCTTGCATAAGCGCTTGCCTCAGCCTCGGAAGCTATCTCGACGCTGTCCTTAACGTTTGCGCGGTCGTAAACGGATTTTTCGAGATTTTTCTTGTCATCCTCCGAATTAAACTGTGTTGTCGAGTTCAATTCGGCTGTCTGGTACTGATTTATGTAATTTGAATGTACGGCATTTACGGCATTCATTAATATCACCCTTTCTGAAAATTTTTGTTTCGGGATATTTGCGGAGAATTATTGTTTTTCTCCGTTTTCCATTTTCGCGATCTCGTCCTCAAGCTCTGTTATTTGACTTTTTAAGGAATCTATGTCGCTCGTATCCTCTTTTTGTTTGTTGAAATACATCTCAAACGCCTGTTTTGCGTATTTGCTCTTGTTGTATGCCGTTATGAGAGATACGCTGTCCTCGAGAGATATACCGCCCGAAATGCCTCTTTGTTGATATATGCTGTTTGTGGAATTTACCATATTCAAAAGAGCATTCATTTTATTCTGCTGTATGGCATCCTGCATACTTCTTATTTCGGACGCACCGAGTCCCTTGTCGGATGCGGAAAGATCGAGAGAATCCTTGATATTTGCCCGCTCGTATACGCTCTTTTCAAGCTCCTTTCCGGAAGCTTTGTCATCCTGCATCGTAGAAGCCGTTTCCGCGGTTTGAACGGTATTGAGATATTCGGTGTTTACCTTGTTTACATTGTTAATCATGATAAGTCACTTCCTTTCGGTGTCATTAAAATCGTATTTTTAAAAATTCAGACAACAGCCGGGCAAGCGGCCGCTATGTATATCTGTTATTTATATCGTAAAAAAACGCGCCGACTTTAGTATAAAATGGATTTACGGCGGAATTTTTTTGAAAAGCGGCGCGTCTGTTTGTTTTTTTGGGAAAAAAAACGGCATACCCCGAAAGAATATGCCGTTTTTTTTATAATATAGGGAGAATACAAATTCATATCCGAATTCATTTTCGGAATCGTTACCGCCCTTATTACCGATTGTTTAAAATCATCGAATAAGCGTCCGCATCCGGAAAAGCGCGAAAGATGCGCGGACCCGACCGGTGTGAACGTTTTAAATCACATAATATTATACTGCATAACCGGGGATTTGTACAGTCTTTTTTGGGATTTTCGAAAAATATATCGTTATGCACAAATATACGGGTGTTTTATGCGTTATTTTCTGTACTTTCGCCGTTTTTTATTTTTATTATATATTCATATCCCCAGTCGAAATCATTTTTCACCATATCGGTTTCAAGTCCGCTGCGCCGCACCGTTTCGAGAGCGCTTTTTATGGTGTTGGTAAAAATTCTCATATCCTTTATATGCGGATATATAACTTTCTTTTTTTTCCGTTTGGGGATATTGCTTATGATATTGTTAATATACTCCTCGCTCTGAACGACGTTGAGCTGTTTGTTGAAGATGGTGTTGAGGACCTCCGTCTGGGTCGTTTCGTCCTCTATCTGCAAAAGTGCGCGCGCATGTCTTTCGGTAAGGGAATACTCGTTTATAAGCCGTCTCACCTTGGGCGTAAGCTTTAGGATACGCAGCTTGTTCGCTACCGCGGACTGACTTTTCCCCACCTTGCGCGCAAGCTCGTCCTGAGTCAGATGATGATTTTCGATAAGCGCGCGGTATGCCTCCGCTATTTCAAAAAAGCACAGATCCTCACGCTGTAAATTTTCCAAAAGAGCCAATACCGCCGATTTTTCCTCATCGGCATTTATCACGACGGCGGGGATCGTGTCGATTTTTGCCATAACCGATGCCCGCAGCCGTCTTTCGCCCGCGATAAGCTCATACCCTCTGTCTGCTCTGCGAACCGTTATCGGCTGGATCACTCCGTATCTGCTTATCGATTCGGCAAGCTCTTCGAGAGCCGCGGCGTCAAAATATCTTCTCGGCTGATTGGGATTGGGAAATATGCTTTCCGTGGGAATATTTACGACCTTCATTTTGTCCTCGTTTGATAATCTGTTTTTTAAAGCCTGCATCATAGCTTGTTCCTCCTTGGCAATATCCTCCCGCGCGGCCGGGAGGCTCGTATGTTGATATGGTATGTTTTTTTACCGGGAAATAATCCCGTAAACTTCGGTTTATTCCGGCTGTAATTCAATTATACCATATTATTAAAAAAAAGAAAGAAAAAGTTATCGTGCGGATTTTTTAAAATAGCCCGGATTTTTGTAAAAACGCCGTCATATGATAGGATTTTTTGAGGGAAGGGGAGCCTTTCGGGGGTATATATCCGAAGTGTGTCGCACTTTTTTTATTATGACGATCTTATGGTTCAAATCGCTGTGCGGAATATAAACATCGCATACCCGTGCGATCCTGCCGCCGAGAGCCGAGATCGCTTTTTTCGCGCATTCAAGCTCGCTTTCGGCAAGGGGACCTTTAAGCGCGATAAGCGCGCCGCCCGGCTTTACAAGGGGCAGGCAAAGCTCGGAGAGGGTCGCCGTGTTTGCGACCGCTCTTGAAACGCAGAAGTCGAATTGTTCGCGCAGATTTTTATCCCGTCCGGCGTCCTCCGCGCGCGAATGAATGAGGGTAATGTTTTCAAGCCCCAATTCACTTTTCACGTCGTCAAGAAATTTTATTCTCTTTGCGAGCGAGTCTATCAAGGTAAAATGCAGATCGGGGCGCATTATTTTCAGCGGCACGGCGGGAAATCCCGCGCCGGTTCCGACGTCGGCGATACTGCCGCTTATCTTTGTGACCCAAAGCGGAGATATGCTGTCGAGAAAATGCTTTACCGCAATATCCGCGGGGTCGGTGACGGAGGTGAGATTTATTTTTTCGTTCCGCTTTACAAGCATACGGGCATAGACGGCAAACATTTCCGCTTGCTTTTCCGTTATGCCCTTGTTTGATGAGAGCAGAATATTTTTGATGATTTGTTCCAAGAAAAAACCTCCCGATTTATAATGTTATATCTTCAACATTTACGCCCAACGAAGATAATTTTGCGGCAATCCGCAATTATATTATATCAAAAGTTTTGGGCGGTGTAAAGCCTGTTGTTTAATAAAAATTTACCCGGTGCAAGTATGGGAAACGGGAGAAAATCCGGGGAGGATAAAGTACGGAGAAACAGAGGAAGGAAAAGATGCCAAAAAGATGATGATTGGAAGATACTAAACAGGCTCTGAGGAAAGTATTGTTTTCCGACAGAAACGGAACAATAAAAATTATAAAAAAATAAAAAAGCCCTGCGTCTTAAACGAGGACTTTTAGCGCCGTACCGGCTTTACAAACCGCACGGTAAAAAAATCAGACCGCGCGGCTTACCTTTCCCGAACGGAGGCAGCGTGTGCAGACATTTACCGATTTCGAACTGCCGTTCACGACTGCTTTTACCTTTCTTATATTCGGTTTCCATGCACGATTTGAACGTCTGTGCGAGTGGCTCACTTTTATACCGAAGGTAACGCCCTTTCCGCATATTTCACATTTAGCCATTATTTTACACCTCCCGTGTGTTCTTTCGTTTCAAAATTTTTCTCTCAAACGCATAAAGCAAAAATAATTATAACACATAAATTTCATATTTGCAATAGTTTTATTGATTTTTTTCCGGATTTTTTCGAATTTTTTATATTTGCCGCATTTTTGGGGGGAATATAAAAAATAACTTAAAAAATAACCGAAAAAATTTAAAATAACTATTTCAAAATACAAAAAAATAGTTTATAATATAATCAGAATATATAAAACCCTATATGGAAAGGATTGTAAAAATCATGACCGAAAATGAATTCAGCATACCTCTTACGAGGGTAATAGACGAATATCAGCTTGAAAAGGTTTATGTGCCCGACAATCTCGACGAGGTTCTTGTGTGGAGCGCCGACGTCAATCGTCCGGGACTTCAGCTTGCGGGATTTTTTGACTATTTTGACGGAAAGAGAATTCAAATTATCGGAAAGGTTGAGGTTACATATCTCGAACAGTTCCCGACCGAAAAGAGGTTTGAGCTGCTCGAAATGCTGTTTATGAGGGGTATCCCCGCGCTTATAATCACAAGGGGAATGCAGATATTTCCCGAGATACTCACACTTGCCGAAAAATACAATACGGCTCTTCTGAGGACCGAGGAGGGAACGTCGAGCTTTATGAGTACGCTGATAAGCTTTCTCAATGTTCAGCTTGCCCCGCGCCTTACGCGCCACGGCGTTCTTATCGAGGTCTACGGCGAGGGTATACTTATTCTCGGCGAGAGCGGCGTGGGAAAGAGCGAGAGCGCCATAGAGCTTGTAAAGCGCGGACACCGCCTTGTCGCGGACGATGCCGTTGAGATAAAGCGCGTATCGGACAGAACGCTTGTCGGCACGGCGCCGGAGATAATACGCCATTTTGTCGAGCTCAGAGGCATAGGCATTATCGATGTCAATAAGATATTCGGTATCGGCGCGGTAAAGGATACCGAAAATATCAATATGATAATCCATCTCGAGCCGTGGGAGGACGGAAAGGCGTATGACAGACTCGGAATTGTCGATGAATTTACCAATATCATGGGCATAAATATACCGAGTCTTACCATTCCGGTAAAACCGGGACGTAATCTTGCCGTTATAGTCGAGGTCGCGGCAATGAACAACCGTCAGAAGAGAATGGGCTACAATGCGGCGGTCGAGCTTAATAACCGTCTTATGCAGGAGATGCAGAAAAATCTCGAGCTTGCGGGAAATTAACGGAGGACGGAGAATATGAATATTTTGACCGATACACATTGTCATACCATCGCAAGCACACACGCTTATTCCACGGTATGCGAGCTGGCGGCGGAGGCGAAAAACAAAAAATTCGAGGCAATAGCGGTGACCGACCACGGAACGGCGCTGCCCGATTCGCCGCACATATGGCATTTTGTCAATTTGAGAACTCTTCCGCAGTATATAAACGGCGTAAGGATATTAAAGGGCTGCGAGGTCAATATACTCGACGATCTCGGGGGAATGGATATGCCGGACGATATTCTTTCAAAGCTCGATATAGTGATAGCGAGCATACATCACCCGACATACAAGCCCAAAAACACGACCGATGACCATACTCTTACATATCTTCACGTTCTGGATAATCCGGGCGTGGATATAATAGGACACAGCGGCTGGGCGGATTTTCAATATAATCATGAAAAAGTATTAACAAAAGCCAAGAGCCTGCATAAACTGATAGAAATAAATTCACACACATTCAGCGTGCGCAAGGAAGGCGCGGATATATGCAGGAATATCGCGCTTGAATGTAAGCGGCTGGAGGCTCCGATAGTTGTGAGCTCGGACGCTCACATATGCTTTGATGTCGGAAATTTCAACGGCGCGCTGAAAATGCTTGCGGAGATAGATTTCCCGGAAGAGCTGATTGTCAATACGTCTTTCGGAAAGCTTGCGGATTATCTTTCGGTAAGAAAAAATATAAGATGATATATCAAGCGGGATACAGACAATAATAAATACGAACACAGAAACGAAAAGAAGCGGAAAAGAGCAGAAAAAGCGGAAAATAGCAGAAAAAGCGGAAAAAGCAGAAAAGAGCGGAAAAAGAAGCGGGAAAAGGATCATGCTTGCATACACAAATATATTTTGAAAGGGTTGACCGAAATGTTTAACAAAGAATTTACTTATAAGCTGCAAAGCTGCACGGGAGGCGCAGTGTTTGACGAGGATATGAAAAAGCATACGACATTTAAAATAGGCGGCAATGCCGACTGCCTTGTCAATGTTTCATCGGTGGGAGAGATCACGGCGGTAGTGTCGCTCTGCCGTGAGTACGGGGTGCCGTTTATGGTTATGGGAAACGGCTCAAATCTTCTTGTCGATGACGGAGGCATACGCGGCGTTGTTATAAAGACCGAAAATATGAACAGCTGCCAAATTCAGGGCGAGTATATATACGCTGACTGCGGCGTTCTTCTTTCGCGCCTTGCGACGACGGCAATGGCAAATTCATTATCGGGTTTGGAGTTTGCGGGCGGCATACCCGGCAGCGTCGGCGGCGGCGTTTACATGAATGCCGGCGCTTACGGCGGAGA
>JAFLUR010000132.1 GCA_022508725.1 Oscillospiraceae bacterium | reverse complement strand
AAGGAGCCTAATAATGACTGAAATTAAGAAAAATAAGATGGATATGCTGTCCGGCAGCTTGTGGAACAAGATACTTATGTTTGCCGTTCCGCTTGCCGCAAGCAGTATGCTGCAACAGCTTTTTAATTCTGCGGACGTTGCGGTCGTGGGAAGATTTGCCGGCAGCCGCGCGCTTGCCGCTGTGGGCAGCAACGGTCCCGTGATAAATCTTCTTGTGAATATTTTTGTGGGATTGTCGGTCGGCGCAAATGTTGCGATCGCAAGGTATCTCGGTGCGGGAAACAGAGAACGCGCCAAAAGAGCGGCGCATACGGCTGTGCTTGTGGCGGTGATAAGCGGATTGATAATATGCTTGTTGGGAATGATCATAACGCGTCCCATATTAACGCTTATGTCAACGCCGGACGATATTATAAATCTGTCGGTTCTGTATCTGAGAATATATTTTACCGGAATGCCGTTTATTATGCTCTATAATTTCGGCTCGGCAATAATGAGGAGCAGGGGAGATACAAAAAGACCGCTTTTATGCCTTACAGTGTCGGGCGTTGTGAATGTGCTGTTAAATCTGTTTTTTGTCATAGTCTGCAAAATGAGCGTTGCGGGAGTCGGAATTGCGACGGTTATTTCAAATATAATAAGCTCCGGAATGCTTTTGTATTTTCTCATGACCGATAAAAGCGATTTGAGGATAAATATAAGGGAGCTGAAAATCGACAAGACGATATTTACGGAAATTGCCCGGATAGGCGTTCCGGCGGGATTGCAGGGAATGGTATTCTCGTTGTCAAACGTGTGCATACAGTCGGGGCTTAATTCACTCGGTTCGGATTATGTTGCGGGTTCGGCGGCGGCGATAAATTTTGAATTTATGCTGTATTTTCTGCTGAACGCATTTACGCAGGCTTGCGTTACGTTCACCGGTCAGAATTACGGTGCGGGAAATTACAAACGATGTGACAGAGTTGCGGTTTTATGCTCATCAATGGCTTTTGCGGCGATAACGCTGCTGAGTGTATTCTTTATAATTTTCGGAAAGTACCTGCTTGTATTCTATACCTCAGAGCCTATCGTGATAGAGTATGCCGTTATGAGAATGAAGTATGTGCTTATCTTTCAGACCGTGAATATGTTTACCGATGTGCTTTCGGGAAGCATGAGGGGAATGGGCTGTTCGCTCGTTCCGACGATCATTACCGCGGCGGGAGCGTGCGGACTCAGGATATTATGGGTATATACCGTGTTTGCGAAATCGCCCGATTTTAGGACGCTGCTGCTTGTTTATCCCGTAAGCTGGATCGTAACGTCTGTGGCTATATTTGCGGCGTTTATGGTGGTGAGAAAGATTTCGTATGGGGATAAAATAAAAGCGGAGCGGTAAAAAAGGGGGGCGGTTTTGTGAAACTCGGAAAAAAGCTGCGAAAATTAAGAGAAAATAAGAAAATGACTATGTATCGCCTTACGCAAATTACAGGTGTGTCGGGACACCATATTAAGGGCATAGAGGAGGGAACAAGGCAGCCTACCATTGAAACACTCGGTCGGCTTGTATCTGCGCTCGGTTCCTCTTTGTCGGAGATATTCAACGATGATACGGAGTGTACATATCTTTCCGGTAAAGAAAGACGGTTGATTGAAAATTTTCGCATATTGTCCGATGAAAAGGCGGATGCTTTGCTGAATATGAGCGATGTTTTGAAAAAGTGATTAAGGAAACGCCGGTTTAAGGAAACGCTGATTTATACTAATCCTTGAAACGTCAGTAGACAAAGCCGGCGACAGAAATTTCGTATGTCAAGGCAGCTACCGCAAGCCTGCCCGGAACAGCTGAATTATTTTTGATATTGATTTATTCGGTGTTTCCTTAAATATAAAACAAAAGGCTCTTGAAATCGAAAGGTTCGATTTCAAGAGCCTTATTTATGCAATTATTTTCGCTGTTTTATCACAGCCGCTCTTTTTTAATATGCTTTCACATAAATCTCATATATTTCATCGACCGAGGTTTTGCGCGGATTTCCGCCTGTACACGGGTCGATAAACGCGTCCTCGCTCAACTGCCTTAAATCTTCTTTCTTAATGCCTATCTCGTTAAGCTTCTGCGGTATGCCTATCGCAAGACTGAGCTTTTTGACCGCATCGATTGCGGCGTCGGCAGCCTCGTCCTCCGACATTCCCTTTGTATCAACGCCCATGGCGCGTGCGATACCCTCGTATTTTTTCGCCGCCGCGGGCTTGTTGTATTCCATAACATACGGAAGCAGCAGCGCATTCGCAACTCCGTGCGCGATGTCAAACCGCGCGCCGAGCGGGTGAGCCATCGAATGAACGATTCCGAGTCCCACGTTGCTGAACGCCATACCCGCAACATACGAGCCGTAAGCCATACCCTCTCTTGCGGCGACATTTTTTCCGTCGTTTACAGCCGCCTCAAGATTATCCGCAATGAATTTGATGCTGTTCCATGTCAGCAGATCGGAAACGGGCGTTGCGCCGGGCGTGATGTATGCCTCGATAGCGTGTGTAAGCGCGTCCATACCGGTAGCCGCGGTAAGTCCTTTGGGCATTGTGACCATAAGATCGGGGTCGTTGAATGCGATAATCGGAATATCGTTGGGGTCTACGCATACGAGCTTTCTGTGAGCGTCCTCATCGGTTATAACATAGTTTATCGTTACCTCCGCCGCCGTGCCGGATGTCGTGGCAAAAGCGATGATCGGGAAGCATTTGTTTTTTGTGTCGGCAACTCCCTCGAGGCTCTTTACATCGGCAAATTCCGGATTTTCGGCAATTACCGCCACCGCCTTTGCCGTATCCATTACCGAGCCGCCGCCGACGGCGATGATAACATCGGGATTTTCCGCCTTAAACACGGCAAGGCAGTCGGTCACATTTTTGATTGTGGGATTTTCTTTGAGATCCGAAAATATCTTGTATGTGACGCCTGATTTGTCCAATACGTCGGTAACAAGAGATGTTACCTTAAATTCGATAAGATCGCCTTTGGAAACAACAAGAGCCTTTTTCATGTTCCTTTTGGAAAGCTCCCCCGCAAGCTCATTTCTGCACCCTGCGCCGAAATAGCTTGTTTCGTTTAAAATCATTCTTGACATAACAGATCATTCCTTTCATTTATAATAATTTGAATTGACAAACAAATTTATTGCAATAACCGGTACGGCTTTTAAAAATTATGCCCACAAATATTCCGCGGCAAGTGAGATCACTGCCGAAACACCGTATGCGGCGGCACAGAAAAGTATGTCCGACATACAGATAAGTATTTCGGATTTGAGAACATCCTTATACCCCGCGTTATCCTTGCCTATTTTTATTCCCGTATGCGATTCGACAAGCTTGTATACGGAATTGCCTTTTGGGATATGTCCCTTTAAGATAAGACCGGACAGTCGCATAAAAAAGCGAAACATGACAGCCGGTATAAAGGATAAGATACCGTATACAGCCTTTGCCGCGCAGTTGTTTTTTGTCCGGGACAATATTTCCGCGGTTTTACACAGAAAAGCAGGGATAATGCCGAAACACATAAAAAAGAATACGGGGCAGGCGAATAATCTTATGTTATATCCGCGTGAGGCGAGCATAGCGTTAAAGATATCCGTATCGGACGCATCATCTCCGAGCTTTGCAAACCGCCTGTCAAGTATTTTCACAACCCGTTTTTTTCTGCCGCATTTCAAGAGGATAAGCGGGTAAATGTTATCGCCGGGCCTTATAAGGAGGCATACAAGAAATGACAATACGGCAATTCTCGTAAACCGCCCGGGTATCACATTATAGATTTCCGACAAGATCCAGACAATAAAGAATATATAAAGGCTTACGGCTATATATATAACAGTGTCCGCAATTTTTCGGGTAATATCGTCAAAATCGATATTTATAAGAGAATATGCCGACCTGTACAGCCGTTTTATATATCTTTCGGGTCCGAGCGGGATATTGAAAAGTCCCGCAAATATATTCAGTGTAAGTCCTATAAAAAATATTTTCATCATGATATATATTATAATATATTATTTGTTAAAAATCAATAGATTATGATAAATTATATTCACAAAATTAATAAATTTGTACGAAAAAACCCGGAGATTTCCGGGTTTTTATTCATTCTTGATTTATTCGTCCGATGAAAAGTCCGGCAGACCGGAACCGTTGTTATCCGTATCCTCCGCGGAGGAAGAATAATCGGGACGTTTGTTGTAATTCTTCTTATAAGGTCTGTCCTTTGAATAGGATTTTTTATAGTAAGGCTTGGCATTTTTGGGAGCGATAACGACCTTGCGGTAGGGTTCATCTCCGATACTGTAGGTCGTAACGTTTGTATTCGACTGAAGAGTCGAGTGTATTATGCGTCTTTCATAAGGATTCATCGGTTCGAGAGTCTTCTTTTTGCCGTTCTTTACTACATTTTCGGCAAGCCTGTTTGAAAGCGAAACAAGAACCTCGGTACGCTTTTCACGGTAATTTTCGGTATCCATATTTACCTTTATGTATTCCTCCGAATCGTGATTTACTATAAGAGAAGTCAGATACTGGAGAGAATCAAGCGTATCGCCGTGTTTACCGATTATTATTCCCATATTTTCGCCGCTCAGTTCGATGTCCATATTATTGTCGTTTAAAGATATGTCTGTTTTTGCGTCAAGCTTCATAGCCGAGAAGATATCGGCTAAAAAGTCCTTAGCCGCTTTTATTTGCGGCTCTTTTATTGTGACCCGCACCTTAGCATCCTTTGCGCCTATGCCCAGAAATCCTTTTGATCCTTCTTCTACGGTAACAATGTCAACCTCGTCTTCGGAGGCGTTCATTTCGGCAAGAGCGAGAGCTACCGCCTCACTTATGCTTTTTGCGGTTTTTTCTGTTTGATTCGGGAACTTTGACATTTATATCGTCCTCCTTTTTGTCGAAATATTTATTTATTAAATATTGCTGCGTTATCTGAACAATATTGCTTATTATCCAGTAAAGTCCGAGTCCCGACGGAAGCGTTACGGTAAAGAAACCCGTCATAACGGGACCCATGATACTCATTTGCTTTGACATTTGGTCGGCGGGATTGGGTTCGGAATTTTCGGTTGTTTCCGACTTCTTTTTGACCTGCGCCTGAGATAATTTCATCGAAAACCATGTCGTCAAAACAGCGATGACGGGAATGATTATAAGCAAAAGAGTACCCGGATCGGAAAAATTACCCGAAAAAAGCTGCATAAAAGCCGATTTTGGGACATTTGACAAATCCATTCCGAAAAAGTTGAAATTAAGCACCCACGGGTCCTCTTTTCCGAAGGTAAGCTCGCTCCATCTCGACAGAGAAATCTGAGAGATCTTCACAAGCTGTTCGGGAGTGTATTTTTGAATTGCCGCGTCGATTTTGGACGGGAAATTCTCGATCATAAACTGCTGTATTTGCCCTGCTTTGGCAAGAGCCTCTTCCGTTTTGAAATCAACGCCGATAAGATAGGTCAAAGGCTTTTGTATAACCTGATAAAGACCTATAAGTATAGGCATCTGTATAAGCATGGGCAGACAGCCGCCCATCATGCTGACGTCGTTTTCACGGTAAAGCTTCATCATTTCGGTTTGCAGCTTCTGTGAGTCATTCGCGTATTTTTTCTGAAGCTCGGCGATAAACGGCTGAAGCTTCTGCTGTTTTTTTATCGATTTCTGCGATTTGAACGTAAGCGGAATAAGCACGGTTTTTATTATGAGAGTAAATATAATAATAGCTATTCCGTAATTATCGAATAACCCGTATATCAGGTTTATCAGCAAACCGAGAGGTTTGGTTATAACAAGCGAAAATAAATTCATTGTTTCCTCCTATTCGAGCGGATCGCAGCCGCCTTTATGGAAAGGGTGGCATTTGAGAATACGTTTCAATGCCAGATAAGAGCCCTTAAAAGCACCGTATTTTTCGACCGCGAGCAGAGCGTATTCCGAACAGGTGGGGATAAATCTGCAGCAGGCTGTGCCTTTATACGGTGATATACAATATCTGTAAAATTTTATCAAAAAAATCAGTATTTTTTTTAACATATTCATATTGTTTTAAATAATCCGAGCTTTTTCATTGCAAATTCGGTGTCTTTCATTATCTTGTCACAGCTTTGAAGAGGCGCTCTGCTTCTTGAAACGATAACAATGTCAAATCCGGTTTCAAGCCTGTCCTCCATCAATCTGTAGCTTTCGCGCATCAATCTTTTTACACGATTTCGGGAAACTGCATTTCCCACGACCTTGCCGGCGGTAAGACCGAGCCGGTTTATTCCGAGCCGGTTTTTCATGGTATAGACGACCACATAGCCGCCGCTGACCGACTTGCCTTTGTAATAAAGGCGTTTAAAGTCCTTGTTAAGTTTAAGCGATACAGTATTCTTCACGGATACCTCCGACTTTTTCTTAATTAAATCAGTGTGTTTCCCCGGTTATCCTATCACGATTTAAGAGTCTTAAGGAAACACTGATTTAAAGGTAATCAAAAAATAATTTACGAAAAAATATACG
>JAFLUR010000131.1 GCA_022508725.1 Oscillospiraceae bacterium | reverse complement strand
ATTATTGATGCTCCAATTAAATCTTGAAGAATTATGCGACGAACAAACTGCGAAAGTCAAGGAAGAAAATCGCAGGAAAACGCGTGTTTTTCAAGGTTTTCCGACGCAGAATTTCGCAGTTTGGGCAAGCAGAAAATTCAGGAGTCAGTTGGAGCATCAATAAAAAGCTCTTTCACTTATACAGTCTGTGTTACGGACGAAAATCACTCATATAAATTCAGTATTCAATATGAAAAATTTTATCGTTATTTGAAAAAACATAAAATGACGCGGCACAAACCGCGTCATTCCCGGAAATTTTAATATTTTCTTTATTATCGGGGTATCATATTTTCTCAACGGGTATCCAAATTTCGCAATAATCGTCATTCGGGTTATCATGAGGCATATCGACATAGGACTCGATGTTGTAATTGCCGGCAAGCTTGTATTCCCTGCAATTCGGCAGCCATTCGTTCCATATTTTTGTATTTGTGCTTTGCAGAGTTTCAACCATCGGTCCTCTGCACGGAAAAACCGCCCATGTTCCGGCGGGCAGCGTCCTGGTCACACACCCGTCGGGAATGTTCTTCTGCGGACAATAATCATCCGCAATGCAATATTCAAAATCCTTTTCTCCCGTATCCGTGC
Organism: Oscillospiraceae bacterium; assembly: GCA_022508725.1. Classification (GTDB taxonomy): domain Bacteria; phylum Bacillota; class Clostridia; order UBA1381; family UBA1381; genus JAFLUR01. The sequence goes on along the minus strand of JAFLUR010000131.1, from coordinate 5,900 downwards.
AAAGTCCGTACATACCCGCGATCTTTGCCGATTCGGGACTTTTCATATGCTCCCGCCAAAACTCCGGTATCTCCCGATACGAACTTTCATACATAAAACGTCTTACTCTTCCAACCAACGTAAACGCGGGTTTTTCAACAATTTTGTACTCCATAATATTACCGCCCTCCAATGTAAGTTTGATTTTCAGCGGCGCAAATGATTTCAAATGCGCGCCCTTTTCCTTTGCAGCCGAGGGAGAGATGCCGTGAAATTTCGTAAAAGCGCGGGTAAAGCTGTCATGGGATTCATAGCCGTATTTTAAAGCAATATCGATGATCCTGACATCCGACCCGGACAGCTCCCGCGCCGCGGCGGTAAGCCGTCTGTTTCGTATATATTCGCTCACCGTAAATCCGCAGAGAGCGCCGAATATCCTCCGGAAATGAAACGGCGATACATATGCCCTCTTCGCAATATCGTCGATATTCAGCTCCTCCGTGAGATTATCCTCTATATACCGTATCGCATTTTGAATACCCTCCGCCAAACCGTTCATGTTCTCCCTCCTCTCATGCCGTGATTTTATTATATCGCAGCCGACACCGGTTTTCTCGACTTTTTGTGCTTTGAGATGCAGGATTTTTTGATTACCTTTAAATCAGTGTTTCCTTAACCGTAATATATTCCTCTTCATTCTCGCCGACAATTTCAAATCCCAAGCCGAGATACATTTTTAACTCATAATCGGCTTTTTGTACCGCAATCGGGAAAACATTTCAATCCGCCAAATCCCAAAAAACAAAAAAGGCCCGGAATTCCAAGCCTTTTTTGTTTCGAATTTGCCATATGGCTGCGGAAGAAGGATTCGAACCCTCACAAAATGAGTCAGAGTCATTCGTGCTACCTTTACACAATTCCGCATTACCGACAATAAATATTATACTAAAGGTCGGTTGGTTTGTCAAGTATTTTTTTTGATTTTTTATCATTTTTTTATTCTTATTACATAAACGCAGTTTGCGGGCAATTCGAGAGTACCGCCGTTTGCGAAACCGTTTATTCGAAAGCTTACCGGATAAATGTTCTTCGGTGACAAATGCGAATTTTCCGAATCGGGATCGCCCGATATTTCGGTTATATCCATATCATACACATCATATCCCCCGATAAAAAATCCGACCGATTTTTTGCCGCCCGTATTTACGATCTTTACTATACATTCCTCATTTTTCAATCCCGCGCATATATATACATCGTCAATATCGCAAACGGATTCGGCAACGGTATCGGCAGCGTTTTCCGAAAACACCTTCTGCACATAATAGCTCGGCGTGCCGTAAACGCTTTCATTATCAAACCATATCAAATCGGGCTGCCACTGATTATGTCCGGTCTTTGCAAGCAGCGGCGCGTAACAGGTCATATGAACATGGTCGGAATTTTTTTCCGCGCCGGTAAGAAAAGCCGCCTCACACAGCGCCGCTTTTAAATTATTCCGTCTCGATGCCGTGTCCCTCTCGGTGTGACACGCATATTCTCCGGCAAAAACCTTAGGCATCGTTCTGTCATAATCATCGTATCTGTTTACATTTTCAAGAAACCATTCCGGCGATTTATAGAAATGCTCGTCAACCGCAAATGCCTTTTCCTTATTCTCCCGCATCCAATTTACGGCATAATCGAAATCCTCGCCCTCGGAATTCCAACCGGCGCTTGTGATAAGCTTTATATCGGGATATACCTCGCGGATTTTATTATAAAACAGCTCATATCTGTCAAAATATTCCTTCCCCCACTGCTCATTGCCTATCCCTATATATTCAAGTCCGAACGGTTCTTCATGCCCCATCCGCGCGCGCTTTGCTCCCCATTCGGTCGCCAAAGAGCCGTTCGCAAATTCGATCAGATCAAGCACATCACCAATCCACCTGTCAAGCTTATCCGTATCGACCGTCAACCCCTCATGCCACTGACAGGTCATTCCGACGTTCATCACCGGCACAGGCTTCGCGCCTATATCCTCACAAAACAGGAAATATTCATAAAAACCCAAACCGTACGACTGATAATACCCCTCAGAGCTTCGTCCCTCTATCTGATACTCGTCAAGCTGCCATCTGTTCCGGTTTATTCTGCGTTCCTCAACCGCCCCTATCGTATCCTTCCAGTTATACATATCCTCAAAGCTTCTTCCCTCAACGATACAGCCTCCGGGAAACCGCATGAATTTCGGTTTAAGCTCGCTTATCATCTGTGCAATATCTTCGCGCAGTCCGTTTTTCCTGCCTTTGAACGTCCTTTCCGGAAAGAGCGATACCGCGTCGATACACACCTCACCCCCGTCGGGAAATATCATCTCAAGCCTTGCATTCGCGCATTTATCCGCCGCTTTGAGCGTCAAGGCATATTTTTTCCACACGCCGTCCGCGCAAAAGGAGTTCTCCGCAATAACCGAATTGCCGCCGTCGATTATCCTCACAAGGATATTCGCATTGCCGCCGCTTTTCGCAAAGCAGGAAAAATTATAATTTTCGTTTTCTCTTACGCAAAAGCCCTCGTCATTAAATCCCCTGTTTATTATTCCGCCGTTTTTCTCAGCCTTTATCACCGCGTAATTTCCGTTCACCTTAAATGCGGGCGAAATATCCTCCGCCCTCATATCGCAGCCGAAAGCTTCCCATGCAAACAAACGCTTATCCCGCTCTCCCTCGGGATCGAAATACTCGTAAGAGCCGTTGCATATAAGCTCGCCGTATAATCCGCCGTCGCCGGCAAAATTTATATCCTCGAAAAATATGCCGTAAAACACGGGACTCATGTCTGTTATTTTTACCTTGGGATCTATCCTTATCTTTCCCTCTGCTGTTTTTCCCCGCATACTTTTCTTTTCTCCTTTGCTTTTTTCACAATATCCTCAAGGGTGACGCTGTCCATGAATTCGTTGATGACATGATAAAATTCCTCCCATATCCACAGCGTTTCGCATTTGCCCGCCCTTTCGCACATATTCTCGTCATCCTCCAGACACGATACCGGAGCCATATTCCCCTCGGTTATCCTCAATATATCGCCTATGGTATACTGCTCGGGCGGTTTTGAAAGTCTGTATCCGCCCTGAGGTCCGCGCGTGCTTTTCAGAAATCCGCGCTTGCTTAAAAGATTGACTATCTGTTCAAGATATTTTATCGATATATTGTTCCTCTGTGCCACATCCTTGATCGACACATTGTCATTTTCTCCGTTCATGGCAATGTCAACCATCATTCTGAGAGCATACCGTCCTTTTGTGGAAATCTTCATTGTATATTTTCCTCCCCGTATCATTCCTACTTATCATATATGCATTATAAATATTGTAGCACATTTCCCCGGCGCTGTCAATATTTTTCACTTATTTCCTTATTTATTTTTGCATTTACGGTAAACATTACAAAAATTCCGCATTTTTCTGAATTTTTATTCCAATTCACTTGAAATTTATACAAAGCTGTAGTATAATTTGTTTTGATTGCCCGGTAATAACATCAATAAGAATGTACCGCGACAATCGCATCGGGAATTTTATTTTTACACTGAGGAGCTTTAATATGCTTAACATAAAACGCCTGTCCGGTACTCAAATAATCGCGGCGGGATTTTTTGCGATAATATTGACCGGCGGAATTTTATTGTTTCTGCCTGTTTCAAACAAAGCCGGCGCAAGCTTTATCGATACGCTGTTTACGGCTGTTTCGGCGACCTGCGTTACGGGACTTGTCACAACCGATACCTACGGCACATACACCGCTTTCGGTCATTTTATAATACTTCTGCTCATACAGACCGGCGGACTCGGCTTTATATCGATAGCCGCCGTCTTTACCATAGGCATGGGGAAAAAAATCGGCATACGCGAACGAATGTTGATGAGCGAGTCGATAAGCCTGCCCGAAACCTCCGGAATAGTACGGCTTATGCGGTTTATAATATTCGTTACGCTTACGACGGAGCTTATCGGCGCGGTTTTGCTTTCGATATGCTTTATTCCCGAATTCGGTGTCGCGGACGGGATTTTCAAAGGCGTATTCCATTCCGTTTCCGCTTTCTGCAATGCGGGACTCGACCTTATGGGAGAAAAAGAACCGTTCTCCTCCTTTACCGGCTTCAACACATTTAATTTGCGCTGTGTGATAATAAATTTAACTCTGTCAATACTCGTGATCATAGGCGGACTCGGCTTTTGGGTATGGGAGGATCTGTATTGTTTTCGGCGCAGAAAACGATTAAGACTTCATTCAAAGCTTGTTCTTATCATCTCCGCCGTTCTTACGGTTGTCGGCGCCGTGATGTTTCTTGCCTTTGAATACGGCAATCCCGGAACATTGGGAAACTTAAATCTTGCCGAAAAGATCATGGCGTCGCTTTCTCAATCGATATTCGCGCGCACGGCAGGCTTCAATACCGTCGATTTATCCTCAATGAAACAGGAAACGACAATACTCGAATGTCTGCTTATGTTTATCGGCGCATCCCCCGGCTCGACCGGCGGCGGCATTAAAACCACCGTTTTTGCCGTTATGCTGCTTACCGTTTTTTCCGTCGTTCGCGGCTCGGACGAGGTTTTCGTATTCGGACGGCGCATATCGAAAAGACTCAGGCTGCGCGCGGTGGCGATATTTTCGATGTCACTGACCGTCGTTTTGACGGGTGTGACCGTTATATGCACCTTTCAAGGCGCCGCTTTTGAAAAGATACTGTTTGAGGTAATATCCGCATTCGGTACGACCGGTCTTACCATGGGGATAACGACGTCGATGCCCGTGCCCGCAAAAATCATGCTTATGATACTTATGTATTTCGGAAGAGTCGGCGTCCTTACGGCGGGATATGCCATAGCGCGGCGTCAGCATCTTACACAGGATATTATATCCTATCCGCATGAGGATATATTGATATAGTAAATACCGGATAACTCAAAAAAAATCGGTTTCTCAGATTATTTTTTGATTACCGTCAAACCGGTGTTTACGCAAGAAAGGAAGTTTCAATCATGATCAAAAAAAGCTTTGCCGTCCTCGGCGCGGGTCGTTTCGGACGCAGTATAGCGGAAGCGCTGTACACCATCGGCGAGGAAGTGCTTGTTATAGACAAAAACGAAACCGCGGCGGAAGCCGTTGCCGAAAACGTCACTCAGACGGTAATAGGAAATTACTCCGAAGAAGCGGTTTTGCGCGCCGCCGGAGTGCAAAATGTGGACACGGTCATCATAGCGTCGAGCAGCGATGTAAAATCAAGCATTCTCGCCGCGGTCATACTTCGTGAAATGGGTGTAAAATATATAATCGCCCGCGCCGCAGACAAAACCCACGCGAAAATTCTGGAAAAAATAGATGTGGACACGGTCATAATGCCGGAGCGCGATATGGGCGAACGGCTTGCCCATAAGCTGACCTCCTCCAATTTTCTCGAATATATCGAGCTTTCCGATTCATTCAGCATAGCCGAGGTGAACTGTCCGTCAAAATTCTTTCACAAGACCATCAAGGATATCGACATAAGAAACAAATACAAGGTAAACATAATAGCGATCGAAAACAACGGAGAGGTCAATGCCGCGCCGATGCCCGGAACAAAGCTCCGTTCTCACGATGTGCTTATCATTATAGGAAGCAATAAGGATATAGAGGATTTTAAAAATTTATAACCGATAAGATCAGGGAGATAATATGATTTTTGAAATATCATCGACTTCAAACAAAAAATACAAATATATAAAATCATTGCGGCAAAAGAAAAACAGAACAGCACAAAGGCTCTTTTGCGTCGAGGGTATAAAAAGCGTCCGGGACGCGCTCCGTTCCGATTTCGTCATCGAGTGCGCGGCGATATGCAAAAGCCGGGATGAATATATCGGTATTCTTTCAGAGGCTGCCGGCGGA
>JAFLUR010000130.1 GCA_022508725.1 Oscillospiraceae bacterium | reverse complement strand
CACTTTCTATAGCTTCTTCAATAAAATCTTTTACATTTAAACATGGCATTATTACCGAAACCATAATATCTTTCATAATTTATTCACCTCAATTTTTATTTTAAAATTCAAATATATTTTTTCGATTAATTTACCCATATAATTTTATCCCGTGAAATATTTTCCGCTTCCAAATCCTTGACAATTTCGTCAACGATCTCTTTTTTCCGCACTGAAATAACTATATAATCAAAATCATAGTTATTTATCTCATTTATCCCTATTATCGGTACGCATAAGGACGTATATCGGAATTTTTCCGTATTTTTTTCACAAACGGCTGCCAATTCACAAAGTTCTTCCCTGATTATCTGCTCAAAATAACTGTATCCGGCTATACCGTAACCATATAAAATTATCTTATCGTTTTTATTTACCTTTTCTTCGGGAAATTTAAAGTCATATTCTTTTTTTGCCCTGTATCTTTCGGTTATTTCATCATAAAAATCCGATTTTTTTGCATATTTCCAAAAGTAATCCGCCAATAAAAATCCCGGATTGATCCACGGTTTGATATGCGACGTATAATGCACAATATAAGGATCATCACGGTATGTTATAATTTTTTCAATATACTCAGTGATATAAAATTTTTTCACCATACCCGTTATGTATTGCCATTCAATATTCCAATGGCTGTCCAGATATTTCACTCTGTCTTGACATAATATGTTCAAAACATCCTGATCCTGTGAATTATAATTTTTCTGTGAAAGCATTTCCAGACCTTTTTCACCTATATTTTCCTGTGCAAATTTCTTAACATTCATAACAAGAATTCCCGCATTGAAATAATTATCTCTATTTAACTTTAATTCATCGGCTATATATTCCGGTTCAAAAACCATTCCTCTCGCTGCGCCCAATAAATTATCTCCTATATCCGTATTGTATAATTCCGCAACATCACGATTTATAACAATATCACAATCAAGGTATAAAATCTTTTCATAATCTTTAAAAATCTTTTCAATCAATAATCTGTATGCCGTCTCCGGACTTAAGTGCTTTACGGTACCTATCTTCCTACCGGACATCAAATCCGAAACATCAATGAATTCTATTTTAACATCGGATTTACCCATAGCCGATATTTTTTTCATATGCACATCACTTATGTCTGTTGTCAACACATAGATCATATACATATTTTCATCCGATATATTCGCAATCAAAGATGTCAATGCGACTCCCAAATACGGTACATAATTATCGTTTGCGGCAAATACAACCGGTATAATGTTTTTCATTTTTTCATTTCATTCCTTATCTGTTTTTTCTTGAAATAAAACTTTTTAATGTTAACCATGATAAAAGCTATATTTATATAATATAAATACATTTACCACTTGATCTCAAAGCATTCATGCATATCAATATTCGGAAATTCAAATATATTTTTTCGGTCTGCTCCGCAGCTTTCCAATTGTGCGCTTAATTCCGCATAATATTTAAAGCTGCCGGGAATTATGTAAAAACCGTCTTTAAATTTTTCCGCTGCATCCTCGATCGAATATACTTTTAAACCCATCAGCTCCGTATTATGTAAATTTTTATTGTTATCACAAAAACTCACATCGCCGCGGTAATCGTTAATGCTCAGAAACATTGCCAAGCTTTGTCCCAATTCTCCCGCACCGACAATAATAACCTTTTCTTTATCGCTTAAAAGCTCTTTTACGATTTTCAACTCTTCTTTATGCTTTTTATATTTGAAATCTCCCAATTCCCTGTAAATATCGATATTCTCAAAAAACAAATCGATTTCACACTTTCCCTTTAATTCGGTTTTGCATTTTGCTCTTAATCCGAAAGGCAAAGACAAATAATATTTATATGCTTTATTTTTGATATGCTCAACCTTATCCTCAAATCCAAGAGAAACATTCCCGCTTCTGTTTTTGAAATATTGTCCCTGAAAAAATCCCATGAAATCCACCAAAACAAAATCACCGTATTTATCTTTTATTTCGTTATGTGAATTCATAAAATCCATCATGTATTCCCATTCATTCAAAACAAACAACGATGTATTCGGTTTATATGCCGTTGACAAATCATTATCTCTTCTGTAATGATAAAAACATTCTTTTACACATACCTGTCGCCCGGCAAGAAAATCAACGATTTTTGCAAAATCATGATCCTGAAAAGCCGCACCCGGTGTTTCATTAAACATCACGTTTCCGGTTCGCAGAAAATCGGTATTGTAAATACCGTTCCAAATATTTGTATCTCTGTGATACATACCGGGCGTATTGTTTATATTTATTATTTTATCATACTCTCCTCTGTTCCCGGGCAGTAACGCTTCCCTTCTTATGCTTGTTTCTTTACCGTCACGCGTAAAAAACATATAAAATCCCGCTTTAACGGCATCCGGGAAATCATGTTCCGCGGCTTTTTCATAAAGAACTTCATACATTTGTTCATCTATATAGTCATCGCTTTCACAAAATCCTATGTATCTGCCGTTTGCGTTTTTTATCCCGATATTATACTGCGCTCCCATGCTCTTCTTTTCCGAATAAATCAGTTTGACCCTCTTATCCTTTTTTTGAGCTTCCTTGACATATTCATCCGAACCGTCGCCGGAACCCGCATCAACCACTATTATTTCGATCTCATTGAGACTTTGTCCGATCACACTGTCAAACGCCTTTTTAAAATACGGCATACCGTTTAAATTGGGCATTATAACGGATACCTTTATATTTTCATTATTCATTCGACTCTTCCCCGATCCAACATATTTTGTTTTCAAACACTCCGTTTGATACCAGTTCGCTTTTTATGATTTTATAAAGACCTTTTTCCGCAACCGCAACAATTACATAATCATACTCTGTTTTGGGTATTATCTCCGGTGATAAAACGGGATAACCTATATAAGCGTAATTTTTATCACACCAGCCTGTAATTTTTGTGTCCTTTATAAGCTTACAAAAAATCTCTTTACCCATATCTCCGGCGCCGTATATAATTATTTTATCGCTGCTGCCGATTTTTTCTTTCCATGTTTTATCATTGTCAAACGGAAACAAATCATTGTATTTTGCATATACATATTCTCCGCAGGACATATTTTTTATGCAGTACCTAAGCTTTGCAAAATACTTGTTCTTAAACTTATCGTCCGTTATATCGTATACGTCAAGCTTTTCAAAATACTTATTTTTAAGAGCGTTGTAAAGCTTCTCCAATTCCTTGTAATCTTTCATTCCTTTGAAATAAAAATCAACATATATCATAACGCATTGAGCAAAAGAAGCTTTAAATTTTTCATAGCTTGACCTTTTTATCAGCTCGCTTTTGAATTGCTCCAGAGCAAGATATGATGTTTCCGGCCATTTATCGATATTGGCTGCCTGACTTGATGAATTATTCAGACGATAATGAATCAATCTGTCCCTGACGACCGCTATTCTTTTTGCGCACGCAAATGCCAAATAAACAAAACCCAAATCATCCGCATGGTGAAAACATTGAAATTTGATATTGTTTTCTCTTACAAAATCGTGCCTGAACAAACAATTCCATGCCGCACCCAAGGTCAGTTGAAACAGAACATCTTCATAGTTTTTCGTTTCCAATACGTCCTCACCATCGTGTATATATTCATTATGAAGAATATAACCGACTTCCTTATCGGCGTTTAAATTTTCATCAAACACATATCCGTCGTAAATAACCATATCGGCGTTTGTTTCTTTGGCTTTCGAATATGCCTTTTCTATCATATCCGGCTCAAAAAAATCATCGGAGTCAAGTATTGATAAATACTCACCTACCGCATTTTCAATACCCAAATTTCTTGCCAGCGCGGCTCCGTCGCTTTTCTCAAGCTGCCGCAGCACTTTTATTTTGGAGTATTTGCTCTCGTATTCTCTTAAAATCTCCAAAGAATTATCCGCAGAACCGTCATCCACGCAAATTATTTCCGTTTCTTCAAAGGTCTGATCTAATATACTGTCCAATGTCCTTCTTAAATATTTCCCGGAATTGTAAACAGACACAATAACCGAAACCTTTACATCCATATAATATCACTTTCCTTTATACCCTGCTCCGTTACACGCTTTTTCATCTCGCGATAATACATCATAGTTGTAATAAACACTTTATCATAATCGTTTCTGTTCTCTTTCAAATATTTCGGATCCCGTACTTCGTATCCGCATATATTTGTGCCTATTTTATCGCTCGATCCGTCCGTTACCGCGACGATCTTACCCGAATTTGCTTTTACATTTTCCACGGCACGATTTAAATTTCTTCCCGCACCGTATATTACAATCCTTTCGCCCGCTTTTATTTCTGTAGTCGGAGCCTTGCGTTCCGTTTCCGGCTTAAATTCAAAAATCTTTTTATTCTGCCAAACATCCTTTATCTGTTTGATTTCGGTCATTTGAAGAATTTTATCCCATCCCGCATCCCTTATCGAATGCGCTGTGCCGTTGAATAAAGAAACCTCCGAACCCGGTCCGCAATTAAAATAATCATTCTCCGTATGCTCGCAAATTTCGGAATACAACAATGTTCCGGGGTTCAGCACCAGCTTATTGAGCCGCCCCGTTACATTTTTGAGCTCGACATCTCCTTTAACGGTCATCAAATATTTATTGTGATCCTTCTCATGCAGTATGTCGTATATTACCTTTCCCAACAGCTTTTCTTTTGCATTTATAAAATTAACTTCCGTTTTTCCTTTATAATTTTCTTTGATCTTTTCCGACAAATCGTTTTCTCCGTAAACATATACCGCATTGAATTTATCAAAGCATTTTATGTATTTCTCATATACCGAATTTTCATCCGCAATAAACAATCCGATTATTTTTTTGAATAACAGATTTGTTTTTTCTTCGTTGAAACGCGCGCTGTAGCTTTCGGTATAGGGCATGGATTCACTGAATCTTCGGCTTATTTCAGCTTTGCTTTCCTCGGCGATAACACCGTTGTCTATTTTGAGAATATTTATGCGATCGGTCCCTATCAGTCTGCTGCCGGCTCTTTCCAATTTTTCATATACGTCGGGTGAAACATCATAAACCTCTTCATTTGCGTCTCTCATAAACGTCTCACAAGCCAAACCGCACAATTCACACCAATGAAGCTGATCGCCGAATTCCTCCGGTGTGCGTTTCCACCACCCGGGTTCTACAGGCCAGCCCCCCGGTCCGTCAAACAGCATATCCAATGCCCCGGCAAGTTCACAGAAAAAAGCTCCCTTCGGTGTAATTGATGCACTCCAAAGGTTCTGCACCCAACAATTGTTTCTGAGTTCAATCCATTTATCATCCGGTATACCCAAAGATTTTCTCGATACCAATCCCGGCTGATGATACATGGTATTCGTATGATCGTTTAATGCCTGATATTGAATTGTATCCTGAATTGTTTCATAATACTTTTTATAATTTTCACCTATAGCGGACCATAACCCGGGACCGTCTATGGTTTGTCTTACTCCTCCCAAACATGGATGTGCAAAGGTATGCTCCGCCTCCAAATCATGTATCGCGTCCATAAAATGCTGTTGAGGTCTGAGCATATCATCGGTATGCGTTTTGGGCTTTTTACCGGCAAGATATTCAGCCATTCTTTCAAATTCCGGATTTAAAGTCGGCTCTCCGCCCATGATTCCTATTGTACCGACATATCCATCCAGCGAATCGACCGCTCTTTTGAATGTTTCAAAATCCATGAAAAAATTTTTCTTATGATGTCCGCAAAATCTTGTGCAATTGGAGCATTGATGTATGCACGCATTGGTGACGTCTATCTGTATTATTCTCATGTCTTTGGGAGATTTCATATTATTGATTCCTTTCACATATATTTATAATCCGTTAAATATTTATTCAGCTCCGCTTTGCTGAAATAAAATGACGTCAGCATTTCCGCAGCATAAGCGATATGTCTGTCCGTTTCATGTCCGTAACCCGTTTCGACGTCCGACTCAATCATTTTCAGCAATATAGGAAACAGCCATTCGCAATATCGATTGTATATCTCATTCCTTGCAATGACCATATTGTTGGGAACATACATACATTTTCCGATATATCGCTTAAACGGTTCGATATCTTCTGTGCTGCACTCTTTAATTGCCTCAAACATATTTTCAAATACCGCTTCCTTGACCGGTGTTTCAGTCAAAAACATTTTTCCGACGCCTCCGGGTGCATATCTCGGTGTGGTCAATATTACATCAACATTATTGTATTTGAGCATTCTTATCTCGTCATCGGAAATAACGAAATGCCTTCTGTAATGACAAAGCCCTTTATATTCCGGATCGTTGTCGTTTTTCCATATCCAATAAGCCGCTGTAAGCTCCGCCAATCTGCTGTTTTCGGATGAAATATTTTCACCGGTCTCATCCAAAACAGCATCCGATTTTTCCTCTGTCAGAACGCTCCCCGCCTGTATCGGAACAATCCATTCCGGCAGTTTGCCATGATTTCGTTTTCCGTTATCCCTGTGGCTGAATACCATG
>JAFLUR010000013.1 GCA_022508725.1 Oscillospiraceae bacterium | reverse complement strand
AAGGAAGATTGTAGTATTTTTGTGTATCATGGAATGTTAAAATTTAATTAAAATCAGATTAAATTTTGAAAATAACGTTCCGAAAAATTTTATCGATGACCGGAAAGAATATCGGGATTTGTTCACCCGATGTTTTTTCGGACAAGAAATTATCCGGGAGGTGTTTTTTTTGGCACAATCAACTATAAAAATGGTATGTGATGCCGAAAACAAGGCGGACAGCGCCGAGAAGGAGGCAAACAGGAAAAGTGCCGCTATAATGGAAAATGCTAAAAAAGAAGCTGAAAAAATTGTAAATGATGCTGTCGATGCGGCACGGAAGGCTGCCGATGTTCTGATAAGCAACGCAACCGAAAAAGCGGAAAAGACTTCGGCCGCTTCCGCAAAAGAGGCGGAGGCCGCCGTGGCGAAAATATCAAAGGCGGCGGATGCCGAAAAGGAAAAGGCGGTCAAGGCCGTTACACAGATTGCCTTGGGAATATAGAATTCCGTATTCCGGTATATCGTCGAGATATATTAAATCCGGGAATTAATATATTTTTAAGGTATTTTTTATTTCCGAAATGCTTTATATTTTCGGGAAATAACAACAAAACGATACACAATGACAACGCAATTAAAAATAATCTTTTAAATAGGAAAGGGGGATATTAAACATGGCGGTATTACCAATGCAGCGTATTACCATATATGGTATGAAAAAGAACCGAAAGGCTATCTTAGAGGCGTTGCAGCGGCGCGGAGTGGTCGATGTAACCGAGATTGAAAACGATGCTTTTCAAAAAATCGATACTTCGCAGAGCCGGGCGATTTTCAGCAAGCGTATAACCGCTGCCGAATCGGCAATGGAAATACTTAAAAGCTATGCGCCGGAAAAGAGCGGTATGCTTTCGGCTTTTGAGGGACGCAAGGATCTGGCGGTAGACAGCTATTATTCTTATGTCGATGATTCCGACAAAATTATGCAGGCGATAAATGATGTCAACAATTTATCGAAAGCCATATCGGAACATAAGGCGGGAATAATAAGGCGCGAAGCTCAGATCGAATCGCTCAAGCCGTGGCTTTCTCTCGACGTTCCGATGTCGGGAAAGGGAAGCAAGTATACTGCGTCGTTCGCGGGTGTGTTTTCCGAAGACAGAACGCTTGAAAGTATATTGGCCGATTATGGGAACGCATTGGAGAAGTCGGGTTTGTCGGGTGATGAATATGCGGTCGATATTGAAACAGTCAGCCGCTCGCCGGAGCAAACCTGTGTATTTGTTGTCTGCCTCAAAAAGAACGCGGACAGCATTGAGGAGGTTTTGAGAAGCATAGGCTTCGCAAAACCCGCTTTTTCGCCGAATACGGAGGCTTCGGTACTCAAGAAAACTCTTGAGGAAGAGATCAAGTCGGAGCAGGCGGAAATTGCCGCTAAGGAATCAAAAATCGTTTCATATGCACAAATGCGCGATAAATTCAAGTTTACAGTGGATTATTACATAATGCGTGTTGAAAAATATGAAATACTCGGACGCATCGGTCAGCTCGGAAGAACCTTTGTTCTTATGGGGTATATTCCGAAAAAGATCGCATCCGCATTCGAGGCGGAAATTACCCATAAGTATGATGTGGCGGTGGAGATAGATGAGGTCGGAGAAGAGGAAACTCCTCCGGTACTGCTCTCAAACAACGGATTTGCGCAGCCGGTCGAAACCGTTCTGGCAACGTATGCCATGCCCGGTAAGGGAGAGATCGATCCGACATTTGTTATGTCACTGTTTTATTATTTCCTGTTCGGACTTATGCTGTCCGACGCCGTATACGGTCTTGTTATGGTTTTGGGATGCGCGTTTTTGCTTGCCAAATTCAAAAGCATGGAGCCGGGAATGAAAAAGACGATGAAAATGTTTTTATACTGCGGTATATCAACAACGTTCTGGGGTGTGATGTTCGGAGGCTATTGCGGCGATGCGATAGATGTTGCCGCGACGACATTTTTCGGAGTTACACTTCCGGAGGGAGGACATATTATTCCGCCGCTGTGGTTTGAACCGGTGCGGGAGCCTATGCGTATGCTTATGTTTGCTTTCCTGATCGGTATCATACACATATTCGCGGGACTCGGAATGAAGTTTTATCAGTGTGTAAAGGACGGAAAATTTCTTGACGCTGTGTTTGATGTCGTATTCTGGTATCTGCTTGTCGGCGGAGGTATCGTTTATCTTCTCGCAATGCCGACTTTCAAGGATATGACGGGACTGAGCTTTACTCTTCCGGCGGTATTCGGCAAGGCTGCCGTGATATGCGTTGTGATAGGCGCGATCGGCATTGTTCTTACCGACGGACGTTCTTCAAAGAATTGGGGAGTAAGACTCGGAAAGGGTCTTTACGGTCTGTATAATGTAACGGGATATTTAAGCGATATTCTTTCGTATTCAAGACTGCTTGCGCTCGGACTCGCGACAGGCGTTATAGCACAGGTATTCAATCAGATGGGTGCTATGGCGGGAAGCGGAGTCGTCGGCGCGATAGTGTTTATTTTGGTATTTGTTGTCGGTCATACGCTTAATCTTGCGATCAATGCGCTCGGAGCGTATGTTCACACCAACAGACTTCAGTTTGTTGAATTTTTCGGTAAATTTTACGAGGGCGGCGGTACCGAGTACAAGCCGTTTTCGGGTGATACAAAGTTTTTCAAAATTAAGGAGGATTTATAATTATGAACGGTTTTGATTGGAATTCATTGGGTATAGTGTTCGCATTGGCGGGAGCCGCAGCGGCTGCGCTTTTGGCGGGTATAGGTTCGGCTATCGGCGTAGGTATGACGGGTGAGGCTGCCGCGGGAGTGGTTACCGAGGATCCTCAGGCATTCGGTAAGGTACTTATCATGCAGCTTCTTCCGGGTACACAGGGTATTTACGGTTTGCTTATTGCATTTATCACTCTTACAAAAATAGGTATTCTCGGCGATGCAGTGAGTCTTTCTCTTGAACAGGGACTTCTTTATTTCGCGGCTTGCCTTCCCATGGCATTTGTTGGTCTTTGGTCGGCAAAATGTCAGGCAAGAGCGGCTGTTGCGGGTATCTCGCTTATCGCAAAAAGACAGGATCAAATGGGTAAGGCTATGATTTTCGCCGCAATGGTTGAAACATACGCCATCCTTGCATTGCTTATCTCCATCCTTTCTATCATGGGTATAAAGTAAGGTTATTACCTTAAAGAAAGGGAGGTTTGAAATGACCGGACTTGAGAAGATTATAAAGGAAATAGAAAAGGACTCGGAGGACAGAGTCAATAGGATCATTGCCGAAGCAAATGACAAGGCGGATGAAATTATCAAAGCCGCCGAAAAAGAGGCGAAAGAAAAAGCGGAGGCAATAGCCGAAAACGCGGCTGTATCCGAAAGGGATATAATCGAGAGGGCAAAGTCCGCCGATGAACTTAACATAAAAAAGCAGATTCTTCTGAAAAAGCAGGAGATCATATCGGATATTATACATGAGGCGGAAAGCCGGCTGGACGGTCTTGCGGACAAAGAATATTTTGATATTATCCTCTCGATGGCAAAGAAATTTTCATCGGATAAAAACGGTGAAATAATTTTTTCAAAGCAGGATAAAAAACGTATGCCTTCCGATTTTGAAGAAAAGCTCAAGGCGGAATGTTCTTTCCTGAAAATATCCGATAAAGATGCCGATATCGGCGGAGGCTTCATCCTCTCATACGGCGGCATTGAAGAAAATTGCACATTTAAAGCTTTATTTGAAAGCAATATTGAAATGTTACAAGATAAGGTGCACACCTTATTGTTTGAATAAGGAGGATGAGTTATGGAGGAACAATACACCTATGCGGTTGCCCGTATTCGTGCCAAGGAACTTACTCTCTTAAACAAACAGGATATGGAACAGCTGCTTGCGGCAAAGGATTATGATGAGGCGGTAAGAGGACTTTCGGACAAAGGGTTCGGAGACGGCGAGGTATTTGAAAATACCGAGGAGCTTTTAAGCTATGAGAGCCGTAAGACCTGGAATTTGATAGGCGAGCTTGTGAAGGATATGTCGGTATTTGATGTGTTTCTTTATTCAAACGACTATCATAATCTCAAAGCGGCGGTCAAAGCTGTTGTTACCGATGTAAAACCGGATAAATTATTTATAAAGAACGGGACTGTTTCTCCGGAGATTATTTTAAAAGCGGTAAAGGAACGCGATTACGGTATTTTACCGGAACACATGAGAGAAACCGCGCAGGAGGCTGTCAGTATTCTTCTTAAAACAAGAGACGGTCAGGAATGCGATGTGCTCATTGACAATGCCGCGCTCAGAGCTATCCGTGAGGCGGGAAGAAAATCGGGAAACAAAATGATCGATAAATATTCCGAGCTTACAGTGGCTCTTACCGATATAAAAATCGCGGTGCGTTCGTGTAAGGTAAAAAAAGCGCTGTCGTTTATAAAACGCGCGGTTGCGCCGTGTGACACGCTCGATATCGAATCCCTTGCCGCCGCGGCGTCAAAGTCGCCGGAGGATCTGTATGAATATCTCATGCTTACGCCGTATTCGGACGCGGTCGAAGAGATAAAAGCATCCATGTCCGCTTTTGAAAAATGGTGTGATAACAGGATAATGGCGCATATTAAAGAACAGAAACAAAATCCGTTTACAATAGGTCCTCTTGCCGCGTTTATTCTGGCGAGGGAAAATGAAATAAAGGCCGTAAGAATAATTCTTTCGGGAAAACAGAACAGCCTGAAGGACAGCTCGGTCAGAGAAAGGTTGAGGGATTTATATGTATAATATAGCTGTTATGGGTGACAGGGACAGTATTTACGGCTTTGCCGCGCTCGGTCTTGAGATTTTTCCCTATTACGGAAACGAGCAGGATGCCGTTAAACAGCTCAGACACCTTTGCGAAGGCAATTATGCGATTATTTATATAACCGAAGCATTGGCGGAAATTTTAGAGGATGAAATAGATAAGGTTCGCGAAAATCCCCTTCCCGCAATCATTCTTATACCCGGCGTGTCGGGAAATACGGGCAAGGGAATGAAGAGTGTCAAAATTTCCGTTGAGCAGGCGGTCGGCTCGGATATTATTTTTAACGGTTAAAAGAAGGATCGCTGTGTTTGAAAACGGTGATTCAGGCAATATAGTTTTTGAAAGAAGTGATGAAATGAGTACAGGAACAATAAAAAAGGTTGCGGGTCCTTTGGTTATTGCCGAGGGAATGCGTGATGCAAATATGTTCGACGTTGTTCGTGTAAGCAATGAGCGCCTTATAGGCGAGATCATTGAGATGCACGGCGATAAAGCGTCGATTCAGGTATATGAAGAAACCTCCGGTTTGGGTCCCGGCGCTCCGGTTGAGTCAACGGGAGCACCTCTTAGTGTTGAACTTGGTCCGGGTCTTATCAAAAGTATATATGACGGTATTCAAAGACCGCTCGATGATATTATGAAGGTGTCGGGAAACAGCCTTCAGAGAGGTGTCGAGGTTCCGTCGCTTAAAAGAGATCTGAAGTGGTCGTTCAAGCCCGTAAAATCAGTCGGAGATGAAGTTCTCGGCGGAGATATTATAGGCACCGTGCAGGAAACCGATGTTGTGCTTCATAAAATAATGGTTCCAAACGGCATAAACGGTAAGATAAAGTCGATCAAGGCGGGAGATTATACCGTGACCGACACTGTGGCTGTCGTTGAAACGGAAGCCGGAGACAAAGAGTTGACTCTCATGCAGAAATGGCCCGTTCGTGTCGGCAGACCGTATAAGCAGAAGCTGTCGCCGGAAATGCCTCTTGTTACGGGTCAGCGTGTTATCGATACGCTTTTTCCGATAGCAAAGGGCGGTGTTGCGGCGGTTCCGGGTCCGTTCGGAAGCGGTAAGACCGTTGTTCAGCATCAGCTCGCAAAATGGGCGGAGGCTGACATAGTTGTATATATCGGCTGCGGCGAGCGCGGCAATGAGATGACCGACGTTCTTAACGAGTTCCCCGAGCTGCTTGACCCGAAAACGGGAAAATCGCTCATGGAACGCACGGTTCTCATAGCGAATACTTCGGATATGCCGGTTGCCGCTCGTGAAGCAAGTATATATACCGGTATAACAATTGCGGAGTATTTCAGAGATATGGGTTATTCGGTCGCATTGATGGGTGACTCGACATCAAGATGGGCTGAGGCTCTGCGTGAAATGTCGGGACGTCTTGAAGAAATGCCGGGTGAGGAAGGTTATCCCGCATATCTGGGAAGCCGTTTGGCTCAGTTCTATGAAAGAGCGGGACGGGTAATAGCATCGGGCAATGAGGACAGAGAGGGCGCTTTGTCGGTTATCGGCGCCGTATCCCCTCCGGGCGGTGATATTTCGGAGCCGGTAACACAGGCTACGCTCCGTATCGTTAAAGTGTTCTGGGGTCTCGATTCCGGTCTTGCGTATAAGCGTCATTTCCCGGCTATCAACTGGCTTACGAGTTATTCGCTTTATATCGACAATATGTCCGATTGGTTCAACGGTAAGGTCGATAAAGACTGGATGAAGCTGCGTTCGGATATTATGCGTATGCTGCAGGACGAATCGGAGCTTGAGGAAATAGTAAAGCTTGTCGGTATGGATGCTCTTTCGGCTCCGGACAGACTGAAGCTTGAAGCGGCGCGTTCCATTCGTGAAGATTTTCTTCATCAGGACGCATTCCATGAGATCGATACCTATACACCGCTGAAAAAGCAGTATCTTATGATGATGCTTGTTATGGATTATTATAATTACGCACTTGAGGCGCTTAATAACGGTGTTGATATAGAAACGCTTGTGGCTCTTAATGTTCGTGAGCGTATAGGAAGATATAAATATACTCCCGCGGATAATATTCAGGATGAATACGATGCGATAGTAAAAGAATTGCAGTCGGAAATTAAAGCGTCTGCGCCGAAGGAGGAGTTTTGATGCCAAAAGAATACAGAACCATTGAAGAAGTTGCGGGTCCTCTTATGCTTGTAAAGGACGTAGAGAACGTAAAATTTAATGAGTTGGGTGAAATAGAGCTTGCAAACGGTGAAAAACGCCGCTGCAGGGTACTTGAAATAGACGGCGGAAACGCTATGGTACAGTTGTTTGAGAGTTCGACGGGTATAAATCTTTCAAACAGCAAGCTTCGTTTTCTCGGCAGAAGTATGGAACTGGGCGTTTCGGAGGATATGCTCA
Organism: Oscillospiraceae bacterium; assembly: GCA_022508725.1. GTDB lineage: Bacteria > Bacillota > Clostridia > UBA1381 > UBA1381 > JAFLUR01. Next base: position 8,766 of record JAFLUR010000013.1, on the reverse strand, counting down.
GCCGTGTATTTGACGGGCTCGGACGACCGATCGACGGCGGTCCGGAAATACTTCCCGAAAAACGTATGGATATAAACGGTTTGCCTATGAATCCGGCGGCAAGAAATTATCCGCAGGAATTTATCCAGACCGGAGTGTCGGCTATCGACGGACTCAATACGCTTGTAAGAGGTCAGAAGCTGCCTATATTCTCGGCAAGCGGTCTGCCGCATTCTCAGCTTGCGGCACAGATTGCAAGACAGGCAAAGGTTCGCGGTACGGACGAGTCGTTTGCGGTTGTGTTTGCGGCGATGGGTATTACATTTGAAGAATCCAATTTCTTTATAGAGAGCTTTAAGGAAACGGGAGCTATCGACAGAACGGTAATGTTTGTAAATCTTGCAAACGATCCGGCGGTAGAGCGTATCGCAACGCCTAAAATGGCATTGACAGCCGCGGAATATCTTGCATTTGAAAAGGATATGCACGTTCTTGTTATAATGACGGATATTACAAACTATGCCGATGCACTGCGTGAAGTATCCGCGGCGCGTAAAGAGGTTCCGGGACGACGCGGATATCCGGGTTATATGTATACCGACCTTGCTACTTTATACGAACGCGCCGGAAGACAGAAAGGCAAAAACGGAAGTATCACGATGATACCTATTCTCACGATGCCGGAGGATGATAAGACCCATCCTATCCCCGACCTTACAGGATATATCACCGAGGGACAGATCATTCTCAGCCGTGAGCTGTACCGTAAAAATATTACGCCTCCTATCGATGTGCTTCCCTCATTGTCGCGTCTTAAAGATAAGGGTATAGGCGAGGGAAAAACAAGAGCGGATCATGCCAATACCATGAACCAGTTGTTTGCCGCTTATGCGAGAGGCAAAGAGGCAAAAGAGCTTATGGTTATTCTCGGTGAGGCAGCTTTGACCGATATTGATAAGCTGTATGCAAAATTTGCGGATGAGTTTGAGAACGAATATGTTTCTCAGGGATATGAAACAAACCGTGATATCGAGGATACATTGGCGTTGGGTTGGAAGCTGCTTTCAATACTTCCGAGAAGTGAGCTGAAAAGAATTAAGGACAGCTTCTTAGATGAATACTATGGCAAGTAATAGTATCAGCTGAAAGGAAGTGATATTTTGGCATCTACACAGGTAAATCCTACCAGAATGGAATTGACGCGCTTAAAGAAAAAGCTCAGTACCGCGATAAGAGGTCATAAGCTTCTTAAAGATAAGCGTGACGAGCTTATGCGTCAGTTTCTTGAGTTGGTAAGAGAAAATAAAGCCCTGCGTGAAAAGGTTGAAAAGGGAATAGAGGCGGCAAATAAAAATTTTGTCCTTGCGGGAGCGCTTATGCAGGATGAGGTTTTAAATGCGGCACTTTTGGCACCCAAACAATCGGTATCCGTTGAAGCGGGCAGCAAGAATGTAATGAGTGTTGAAATACCGGTATTTGAATATAAGACACGTCTTGCGGACGAGAATGATATATATTCTTACGGATTTGCATTTACATCGGGCGATCTTGATGATGCGGTCAAATCATTGTCGGAGGTATTCCCCGATATGCTCAGACTTGCGGAATGTGAGAAATCATGCCAGCTTATGGCAGCGGAAATAGAAAAGACAAGGCGCCGTGTTAATGCGCTTGAACACGTTATGATCCCGCAGACCCGTGAGAGCATTAAATATATAACCATGAAGCTTGATGAAAATGAGCGAAGCACGCAAATTCGTCTTATGAAAGTCAAGGATATGATGATCAAGGAAGTGATAGAGGAAAAGCACAGCAAGGCTGCGCAGGGTTAAAAGATTTATATAAAAATTCGCAAAATCACTTTTGATGCGTTTGTATCAAAAGTGATTTTGCATTAAAAGGTATGCATATATGGCTGTATTGATACTATTTGCAGTACTGCTGTCGGTGAACGCAGCTGTCATTCTTTTGTTTGATTTTCTTATACGGAAGCTCATAAAGAAAAGCTATAAATTGATGGATAAAATCGGAGTAGTGATGAATATTATACTCGGAGCGATATATTCGATAATCATATACTTTGACGTGATATGCGGAATTATGTTGGGAGCTTTTGCGATACCGGAATTGCCCGGACTGCTCAGGGACGGAGCGGATATAGTAATATTTTTTCCTTTTGTACTGTATATGGCAGTTCCCGTAATTCTTAACGGTTCGATAATTATTTCCATGATATTAAGATGGTTGGAATTCTCAAAAAGCTCGTTTATCGTACAGTTTGCGCCTTTTTTGATTTTGGCGTTGGCGGTTGGTGTGTCGCGGTTGATATAAATTAATTACATTATTCTAAGGAAACACCGAATAAATCAAATATCAAAAAATAATTTGGCACCGGCAGACCGGTCGTAAAACTTTGTTTTACGGTTCACCCATGCAACCGGGCGAAAAACCGGTGTGTTTGGGAGCGTTTATGCCCCGGGAACCGTATATTTTTTTATTCAATAAAATCCTACGTTTGATTTTATGTGTATTTACGCATGGCGAATTATTGCGATAACAATTCCCAGTATTGCGCCTGCGATTACTTCCACGGGAGTATGTCCCAAAAGCTCTTTAAGCTTGATCTCTGCTGTGAGAATTTCGCCTTTGCTGAATTCCTCCATGATCATATTCAGCGTTTTTGCCTGAAGTCCGGCGGCGCGTCTTACACCGGCGGCGTCATACATTGTAATAAATGATATAACAATGGCTATGGCAAAGTATGTCGAGTCAAAGCCTTCTTCAAGTCCGATCGCGGTGGAAAGGGACATAACAAAGGATGAATGTGAGCTTGGCATACCTCCCGAGCCGACAAGACGCTTAAAGTCAAATTTTTTCTCGCAGATAAGAACAAATATCGCTTTCAGAACCTGTGCCGTGATCCATCCCAAAGCGCCTGTCCACATTATACGGTTTGAAAAAAATTCCGATATGTATTGCATTGTATATCATTCCTTTCAAATCAGTTTAATCCGACGGGTTCTCGCCGGTGAAATCCTCTTCCTTTGCATTACCTTCGTCGTCCTCTGTAATTACAAGGACACGTTTTTGAGCGTTGTCAAGCATATTTTGACAGTCTTTCACAAGAGCCACACCCTTTTCGAAATAATTAAGCGCATCATCAAGACCGGTATCGCCCTTTTCAAGTATACGAACTATGTTTTCAAGCTCATTTAAAGATTCTTCAAAATTTTTTTTCTTTTTCATAGATCCTCCTTGTATTTAAAGCCGGACAAAATTTACGCATGACCTGTCCGGATTTTGTGACCGTTCTCGGTTTATTTTACGATGCAATCCTTCTCGCCGTCGGAGAAACGCAGCATAAATTCATCTCCGCTTTTAAGCATCCCGGCGGATTTTATGATTTTGTTGTTGTTATCTGTCGGGATAGCATATCCGCGCGACATTACCGCGATCGGACTGAGCGTGTCGATTTTCGCGCACAGCCTGCCGAGAATTTCACGCTTTGCCGTCATCTCCGCCGAAAATGCGCTGTTTAAATTCTTTTTAAGTATTTCAATGCGTTCCGAATAAGCGTTTATTTTATCTGTGGGATTTTTCAGATGCACAGACATCAGACGCATTTGATAATATTCCGTTTTTTTATTTATATGCACCTTTAATGTATTTTTAAGAGCCGCGATGTAATTATATAATTCTTCCTTTGAGGGAACGGCTATTTCCGCCGCGGCGGACGGAGTCGGGGCGCGCATATCGGCGGCATAATCGGCTATTGTAAAATCCGTTTCATGCCCGACTGCGGAAATAACGGGAATATGTGAGTTAAATATGGCGCGCACGGTTTTTTCTTCATTAAATGCCCATAAATCCTCAATTGAACCGCCGCCTCTGCCGGCAATAACGGTATCAACGCTGTTTGTCCCGTTAAAGTATTCCAATCCTTTAACTATACTGTCCGACGCGCCCGCTCCCTGAACCTGTGCGGGATAGAGAACAATGTCGGTCATTGGACTTCGCCGTGTTATAACATTGATGATATCACGCACAGCTGCGCCGGTGGGTGCGGTTATAACGCCTACCCGTTCGGGATATTTGGGTATGGGTTTTTTCAGTCTTTCATCAAAAAGCCCCTCTTCATAAAGGCGCTGTTTCAGTCTTTCGTATGCAATATACAGCTCGCCCAAGCCGTCCGGACGCATTTCTTCGATATAAAGCTGATATACGCCGCCGGGTTCATACACTCCCACACGACCGCGGGCCATGACCTTCATTCCGTCCTCGGGCGAGAAGGTCAGACGCGCGGCATTGCTTTTGAAAATAACCGCTTTAAGGACTCCGCCCTCGTCTTTGAGAGTAAGATATATATGCCCGGAATAATGAGCCTTGTAATTGGAAATCTCACCCTTTACCCATACGTTGCCGAGATGAATATTGTTATCGAGTATTTTTTTTATATAACCGTTTACCTGTGATACGGTAGCGGTTCGGATATTATTTGTATTTATTATTGTTCGCCCCTTTCGGATAAGGTGTTAGGCTCATGGTTGAGCATGGTAAGATACGCGATACCCAATGCGTTATCGGTAGTATATTCCTTAGCGCAAAAATGCGTGTTTACGGGCAGCCGGATATTCTTTCTTATAATTTCGTTTGCCGAAACTCCTCCCGCAAAAAGGATCTCACATATATTATTTCTGCTTTTGTATGCGTTTATTACAGCCTTTTGCAGTGATTTTGCAATGCACAGAAATATTCCTCCGGCAATATCGGGATAACTTTCGGCGCTGCTCTTTTCAATAAGCCGGCAGACCTTTGTTTCAACGCCGGAAAAGCTTATATCGGAGCCTTTGACCGAAACGGGGAGCTTATAAGGAGCGCTGCTTTTCAAGGCTGTTTTTTCGAGTTCTTTTCCGCACGGAAACGTAAGTCCCATACATACTCCGGCTCTGTCTATGAATTGACCTGCGCGTATATCGCTTGTTTTTCCTATTATATCGCATATAAAATGTCCGTTTTTGTATTCGGACGCGAGAATTTCACAGGTACCGCCCGAAAGATGAACGGATATAAACGGCGCTTTCAGATAAATTTCTTTGTTATCCGCCGCGACCGCAGCCGCAATATGCCCCTCCTGATGACTGAATGTATACAGCGGAATATCAAGCGACGCGGCGATGACCTCCGCAAAGGATTTGCCGGCTGTAAAAACAGGCATATATGACCCGTCGATATTGCGCGGTTTGACGCTTACACCAACAGCGGATATATTTTTTATATCAAAGCCGCCGCTTTTAAGCTCATCCGTCATTTCCTTATATAAAGATGGCAGAATACGGATATGCTCGAATACGGCATCGCTCTGTCTCAGACCGCGCTGTCCGGGTTTGACCGGAAGTATCTTTCTTTTTGATACTGTTTTTGCTCCGTCCGGGCAAAACGCACATACCGAGGAGGTGTAATTGCTTGTATCGATCCCGATAAAAATTTTCTCAGACATTCAGTTGTTTAAACACTCCCGACAAAACTCCGTTTACAAACACCGTGTTTTCTTTATCGGAGTATTTTTTTGCAAGTTCGACCGCCTCGTTTATGGCAACCTTTTCCGGAACATCATCGACATATTTCATTTCAAACACAGCCAGTTCCAGTATGTAAAAAGGAACCTTTGATACACGGGAAAGCTTCCATCCGCCGTGAAGATTGTTTGAGATGATACCGTCGATCTCGTCTTTCTTTTCAATGGTGCCCAAAACAACCGAACGTATATATTCCATGGATTTTTCAAGCTGCGGATTTTCCTCCAGAGCATAATCGAAAAGTTCGTCAATATTATCCTTGTGCATGGAGGACTGAAACAAAAGTTTAAACGCCTCCTCGCGGGCAAGCCTTCTTCCGCCGTTTTTTTGATTTCCCTGTTTATCCATAAGTTCCTCCGAATTACAAAATTTCCTCTGTGAATTTCAAGAATTGCTCAATAATTCTTATTATACCGGAAAAGTTATCTTTACACAATAGTTTTTGAGGATATATTTTAATTTTTTATTATTGACAATGTATTTTTTATGTAGTAGAATATAAGAAAAACAAGGGGGGTTAATATGTCTTATACACCAGAGCAAATCAGTTTCATTCAGATAAAAATGTCGTATTTTATGCCGCAATGCAACAAAATGGTTGACTTTATCGGTAAGATATGCTAAAATGGCAATATAATAATACGACAAATTATTTTATAAAATTTTACGGAAAGGACTTGACAGGCTGTGTATCATGAGATAAAATACATAAATAAATATACACATAACATACACAGCCGGTATTATGTCTTTTTGTTGCGAAAAAAATTTTGATATTAAAAAAGTCCGGGGTGGGTATTGAGTCCGCTCCGGGCTTTTGCGATTTATTTGAAAAGAAGGTATAATTTGTAAATCGATATACGGAATAAATACAAAAGCGGTATAAAAACGGTTGTGACAGGAAACGGAGTGACATAATGAGTTTAAAATCGTTCTATGAAAATAATAAAAAATATATATCCTTTTATTTGTTTGCATTCATCTTTGTGTTGTCCTTGATTCCGCTTTTTGTCATCGCGCGTTATGATGCGGCATGTGCCGATGACTACAACTACAGTTCATATACACATTATTTATGGGAAAACACACACTCTGTTACGGAGGTGATAAACGGTTCAATTTTCAAGACGAAGGACACATATATGAATTGGCAGGGAAGCTTTATGGCGGTTTTTATTTTTACTTTGCAGCCGGGCGCCTTTAATGAAAAATTTTACTGTCTCGTTCCTGTGATAATGTTGGGAGGACTGATTCTTTCCACATTGTTTTTTTGTTATGCATTTTTCGGAAAGCTTTGGGGCGGCGGGTTGAAATCCCTTTTTACAGCCATAGTCTGGCTTTTTGTTGATATACAAATGCTACCGAGCGCCGTGGAAGGATTTTATTGGTATAACGGTTCGTCTTACTATACGTTTTTCTTCTCGCTTTCATTGATTTTGTTCGGATCGATGATCCTGTTTACCCAAACAAAATCGCCGGTAAGATGGATATATTTCTTCTTTACTTGTATTGTATCCGCCGTGATCGGAGGAGGTAATTATGTTACCGCTTTGATTACCGGCTTGATTTTTCTGCTTTGTATAATCGGCTTGATCATACGCAAAAAAAAGATCGAATTACTTCTTATACTCCCGTTTCTTATCTTTCTCTCAGCCTTTTTTATAAGCATTGCGGCACCGGGAAATTCGGTAAGGCAGGAATATTATGATTCGCCGGGAGTATGGAATGCGATACTCGATTCCTTTTGTTATGCTTATGAGAGTATTACAAAGGAGGCTAATTTAATGCTTGTGCCGTGGATAATATTTTTATTCCCCGTTCTTTGGAAAATTTCTTCGGATTGTGATTTTTCTTTCCGCTGTCCGCTGTTGGTGCTTATTTTTACGTTTTGTCTTTACGCGGCTCAGTTTTCCCCGCCCATATACGCCATGGGCGATATAATCGATGAAAAAAGACTTGAAAACATCCTGTTTTATTCATATATATTTTTTCTGATTTTTAATTCGTTTTATATTATGGGATGGTGTAAAAAGAAGTTTGCCTGCAAAACGTTTGATTCGATCATGAACGGTAATTATTTTCCGCTGTTATTTTTGACGGTATCATTTGTTTTTTTGACGGGATACGGTTTTATGCCGGAAAAGAAAATAACAACAATGAGTGCAATATATTCGCTTAAAGAAGGAGAAGCCGAAACTTATTATAATGAATACAACGAGAGACTGAAGGTTTTAAAGGATGATTCCGTAAAGGATGTGGTTTTCTCACCTTATTCAAAAAAGCCTCATCTTTTGTATTTTGACGATGTGCTTGATGATGCAAATGATTGGAAAAATACTTCTATCAGCGGTTATTACGGTAAAAATACCCTTGTTGTAAAATAAGCGCTTTCGGTATGAGATTTTTAATACCGATCCCCCGATCAGAGCCTGTTCGGCATCCTCCGATCCGCTTATTTGTATGTTAAGAGTCTGTTTGTATTCCTCCAATCGTTGGGGAAACACTGATTTAAAGGTAATCAAAAAATAATTTAATCTCTAAACAGGTGTTTCCTAAAAAAACGGGGCATTAAACAAAAGCATTCCGGCTTCGGCGGTCGGGATGCTTTTATTTTTTGTGACGGTTATTTCACCGGTAAAAAGTTCTAATCGGGTAAAAAAAATCATATAAATTACCATTCCGAACGATAGGAGGTAATTTGCTTGAAGGATTATATTGAAAAACGCGCTGTTATATTGGCTGAGTATATAATAGAAAACAATGCTACCGTAAGAAGCACGGCACATAAATTTCATATTTCAAAATCCACCGTGCATAAAGATGTTACCGAGCGTCTTATAAAGATAAATCCCGCGCTTGCGGCGGCGGCGCATAAGGTTCTGGACGAAAACAAGGCGGAAAGGCATATACGCGGCGGAATGGCAACAAGAGAAAAGTATAAAAAGAAATCATCATTCGCGAAAAAAATCGATGCATGACGGTATATTGAAATACGGAAATAAAATATTATTTTTCGATTGACATTTTCAAAACTTGACAAAAGCCGGGAATACATATATAATATTATTATATGGCAATAACGGCGGAGACACTTTTGCTGTTTCCGCCGAATTTTAGAGCCTGTTTAGTATTCCTCCAATCGTTGGATTTTTGAGCGGATTTTTCTGCCGGCAAAGTTCGGAATTCGCGGGAATACTTTGTGTATTTCAAG
>JAFLUR010000129.1 GCA_022508725.1 Oscillospiraceae bacterium | reverse complement strand
TCGCGTCTGTTGGAGTCCGCAAGAGCCTTAAATGTTTCCGCAAATCCCATTATATTCCTCCCTAATAGTATTTAGATAATTATCTAAACAGAGTATATCATATTACAGTTAATTTGTCAACAGCTATTTAGATTTTTTTCTAAACAGTTATATCGAACCATATCTTAATACAGATTGCAATATATGAATAATTGCACTATAATAATATAAAGCAATAAATCGGAACTCGGAGATTGATTTGGGTTCAAATGATAAACGATTACGGACATATTGACGATAAGACGCCCTATTTTGCCGGTTCCTTATACAAAAAATCGTGTTTGTCAATCGATAACGAAAAAAATCATAATTTTTTGAAATAAATATCACAATCTACATTTCTGAATTGTGTTATAAGTGAAAGGAGTTGATAAGGAAATGGAAAATTTATCATTTCGGCCGGATGATAATGATGTTGAAAATACAGTTAAAACATATTCAAACATGCTGTTCAAATTGTGTTTTACCTTGCTTCGCAATAATGCGGATGCGGAGGATGCCGTTTCGGATGTTTTTTTGAAATATATATCAACCTCAATATCATTTACGGACGAAGAACACAAAAAGGCTTGGCTTATAAGGGTGGCAACAAATATATGTAAGAATACTATAAAATTCCGCAAGGTCAGAAATCACATAAATCTTGATGATGCAGCCGAATATTGCAAATCGGACAATGACATCGGTATTTTTACGGAGCTTTTGAATTTGCCCGCAAAATACAGGACTGTTATTCACCTATATTATGTTGAGGGATATAAAACCTCCGAAATAGCGGATATACTCTCCGTTTCACCTGCGGCAGTGAGGAAAAGACTGCAATACGGACGGGATATGCTAAAAATCGAATATGGAAAGGATGTGCTTTTATGAAAGAGCAGGAACTTAAAAATGTATTGGATAATGTTGAAATTTCAGAAGAGATACAAAACAGAATTTCAGAAAAAATTCAAAAAGCTTATTCTCGAAAGGAAAGTAATTATATGAAATCAAAGAAAAAATTTGTGATAACAGCCGTTGCGGCAACTCTCGCACTCGGAATCACGGCTTTTGCCGCAACATATATGAATTGGAGTAACGGTTTTTTATCAAGCCTTAATATTTCAAAAAGTCAAATGGAAAAACTTCAAAATTCGGATAATCCGTTGGTGGCAATGCCTGAGGTCAGCGATGCTCACGACGGTATAACCGTTTCGACGGCGCAATGCTTATTTGACGGGAATGTAATACACTTATCATTTTATGTGGAGGGATATGAACTCGACCCGGCAAAAGAGCCGGAATTAAAACATATCAATGTATTGTTTGACGGCGAGCAGGCTTATAATTATGACTGGTATTTCTTTAACGGTATTGATTGGACCGACAGAGAAAATCCTGTTATGGCAGACGGAACACCCGTCAATAAAGACGAAAACGGAAATTTAATTCCGAATTACCGTATTGCCGGCGGCAAAATGGAAATTGATTTGAATTTAACACCTGTTGACGAAAACGGGAACAGAATATCCGAAGCGGATTTGAAAGAAAAAATGATTACCGTTATTATGAGGGATTTCGGAGATATTACCGGTCAATGGACACTTGAATGGAATTTAGGCAGCTTTGAAAAAGGTACGGAATTTACACTCAATAAGGAATTGGGAAATTCAAATGCCAAAGTTACATCGGCGGTTTTATATTCTGCGTCAGCAATTATCAATTACGATTTTCCTCAAACCGTAATTCAAAGCCCGGTACTTGACGAAACCGGTCAATCGGTTGAAACTTCCGACTTTGCGGAGCCGCCCGCAATGGTTGGAGTAAAGCTCAAAGACGGTACGATATATACGGATCTTCAAAACGGCGGAACTGCCGGATATGAAAATGCCGATACCGACGAATTTACGGCAAGAATAAACTTTTCACGAATTATTGATGTTGACGAAATTGACAGTTTACTGTTCCTCAAAGGAACAAACGATAATGCCGAACGAAACATTACGGAAGATGACTGTTATGCGGTTACCGTTAAATAATTATCACAAGACCGGAGCATACGAAATTTCATCATTGATATAAACTTATTGTTCCCCCAATTAAGTCTTGAAGAATTATGCGAAGAACTTTCTTGCGAAAGTCAAGGGATTTCTTATGAAATTCTTTGAAGAAAACCGCAGGAAAACGCGTGTTTTTCTCGGTTGCACAGGTGAGAAGTAAAACGAAGTTTTACGACCGGCCAAGGTTTTCCGGCGCAGAATTTACATGTTTGAGCAACCGGAAAATGAGGGGAGTCGGTTGGGGGAACAATAATTATACCATGATCAATTACCGTATATTTTAAATAACTCTTTTACGGTGTCATACGCTATTTTCGGACGACGGTATTCATCAACCACTCCCTTATTGTTATGACATCTTGCACGTGTTGTAAACCATTCGCCCTCCTCGGTCACGCGGCAATCGGCGAACTGCCAAATAAACACGCCCATAATCCTGTCGTCATTCATATAAACCTCAAGATTGTCTCGGATTATATCCGCCTGACGTTCCTCACTCCATTTACAGCGCGAACGGTCACGATAACCGTAAATTGCCGCCGCACCAAGCTCCGAAACGATTATCGGTTTATTATCTCCGCCTGATTTTTTGATCCAGTCGATTTGTTCATCGTTACGTTTATCAATCGGACAGTCCTTGTACCAGCCGGAATACATATTAAACGATACAACATCCGGCAAATCAAGACATATATCTGTAAAGTGACGGCACGTTGCGGAGGTTGTCGGACGGCTCTCGTCCATACTCTTAATCTGTTCATACTGCTTTTTATACATCCGTCTGCCTTCCTCTGTTTCTGCGGCGCACTCGTTCAAAATGCCCCATATCACGATTGCCGGATGATTGTAGTGATTTTCAATCATTTCACGTATGCAGTCCTCGCATTGACGCTCAAAATTCGGATTTTGCATATCTTTTAAAATAAGTCCGCGTGCATGGTTTTCCTCCCAGACCATTATTCCGCGCTCATCGCACAAGTCGAGAAAACGCTCGTCATTGGGATAATGACAAGTGCGCACCGCGTTCGCATTCGCGTCTTGCATTAAATCCATATCCAGAACCATATGTTGCAAGCCGATCGCGCAGCCGTCAACAGCGTAATCCTCGTGACGGTTAAAGCCTTTCATAAATACGGGCTTACCGTTTAAATATATTTCGGCGCCCCTCGCCTCAACAACGCGGAAACCCACGCGCTCAATTAAATCGTCAATCACTTCGCCGTCAACCGACAGCATTGCCGTAAGCTCATACAAATTCGGCTCGCCGACAGACCACGATTTTATATCGTCAAAATCCCCCTCAAACGTCACCGGCGTTTCTGTTGACGCGGGTATTTCGATTTCATGCTCTGCTTCCGTTCCCGCAAGAATAGTTTTTACAATAACCGTTTTCGCGAAAGCGGAAATATTTTTCATAATAATTTCCGTTTTCGCGCTCCATTTATTGTTTGATAAATTCGGTGTAAAACGTATACGTTCTATGTAAACATCCGAAAGATATTCAAGCGCAACGGGGCGTGTAATACCGCCGTAGGTGTAGTAGTCGTTGGGGATATGCAGCGCACTGTGTTCGCCAAAGGTATTATCAACCTCAACCCTTACCTCATGCTCGCCCGACTTTACATTCTTTACCACCGCTGAAAACGGCGTAAACGCATTATAGTGATGCGCGATTTTCTCTCCGTCAAAATACACATCCGCCGTGTGGCTTACACCCTTAAACTCAAGACGTATATTGCCGGACTTATTTATATAGACTGTTCTTGTATAGATTCCCTTGCCGCGATGACTTAAAAAATCGGGATGCTGCTCCCAACAGCCGGGAACAGGTAATTGATATGCCTTATCAAAGCCATTCATTTTAAAATTCCACATCCCGTCAAGCTCGTATGTTTGTCTTATATGATGTGTGTCAAATAATCTTATCATTATTCAATTCCTCCGTTTTACTGCGGTTTTCCTCAAAGATTTTCACAAGAAATTCCTTGACTTTCACAAGAAAGCTATTCGCATAAACTCTTCAAGATTTAATTATGGGATCAATAATAATCAGCTCTTGTTTCGCACTTTACAATCGAATTATTATTTGATATAATTATACCATAGCTGAAATAATTCGTCAATTACTCAGAAAATGTTGAGTAAGTTAAGAAAAAGTTTACCGAACGGAGGAGAAACGATCATGTCGCAAAATCATTTATGCCCATGATTCGAATATTGCGTTTTGCAAAAGGTCATGGATGTAATCGGCGGAAAACGGAAGCTGCCTGTTTTATGTTCTCCGACAGCCAACGGCGCAACGCGGTACAACGATATACTGCGCAACGTAGGCGGTATTTCCAATACTATGCTCTCAAAATCCCTGAAAGAGATTGAGGAAGCCGGATTGATCAAACGCCGCGAATATATTGAGGTTCCTATACGGGTCGAATATGAGCTTACCGAAAAAGCCGCGCGGCTTCAGCCTATATTACTTGAACTTATACAATGGGAAACAAATACGAATACTGTATAATCCGCTTTATGAAGCGTCACAAAAAAATCAAAACAGAAAGGGGGAAATATATTGGATGACTCAAATTTGGGAGCATATCTTACAAACAGCGTCGAAAATATCGTAAAAACAGCAATCCACGCTGTGTTAAAAAATCCAAAGGAAAGCGCGTTTATGGCTCGCTATGCCGTTTGCAGCCGTGAAGCATCGCTAAAACGCGCTAAGGCAGCAAAAAACGGAGAGAACATCCCTCTGGTTCTGATCGCAAGTATAACGAGCGCCTGCAATCTCCGCTGCACCGGGTGTTATTCAAGGCAAATTCATTCATGTTCCGACAACGCGCAGTGTGATCAGCTTACTGCGGAGGAATGGCGCAGAGTTTTCACGGACGCGCGGGAGCTTGGAGTAAGCTTTATCATACTTGCCGGCGGAGAACCGATGCTCCGCGCCGACGTTATTGAAGCCGCAGGAGAAATTCCAGAAATATTGTTTCCCGTAATTACCAACGGTACGCTTTTAAATGATAAATACATACAATTATTTGATAAAAAAAGAAATATTCTGCCCGTGTTAAGTATAGAAGGTCATGAAACAAGCACGGACAGTCGACGCGATGCGGGCATTTACGCAAAACTTACGGATACGATAGAACTTTTTAAAGAAAACGGAATCATTTTCGGAGCCTCAGTTACCGTAACAACCGAAAATATCCGAGAAGTAACGGACAGCGGTTTTATCGATTCTCTTTCAGGAAACGGCTGTAAGATTATATTTTATGTTGAGTTTGTATCGATGGACAATTACGACGCGCATCTCGCGCTTGGAAATACAGAGCGTAAATATCTTGAAAAAAAGATTACCGAAATCCGCGCAGCGCGTCCTGATACGCTGTTTATTTCCTTCCCCGGCGATGAGGCTGCTTTCGGAGGCTGTCTTGCGGCGGGACGCGGATTTTTCCATATAAATTCACATGGCGGCGCAGAACCGTGTCCGTTTTCACCGTATTCGGATATTAACGTTAAAGATACTTCCCTTAGAAATGCACTGCGATCTCCTTTGTTCTATAAACTGCGTGAGGGAAATCTGCCGGCCGACGACCATACGGGAGGATGCGTCCTTATGGCGAAGAAATCTGAAGTAGAGGTAATTTGGGGAGCTTCACAGAAATAATGATTTGAGACGAACCGATTTTAATCCGTCACGTCCTTAAACTTATCGCTTTTATCAATAAAAGCATCGCACATCATTTTCACGCCCAATCTGAAACCGATCTTGAAATTTTCCAAGCCGGTTGTCGCTAACAATTCATTGTGCGAATTTATCAGCCGGGTAAGCGCTTCATCTGCGTCTTTGTCGATCGCTTTACACAGCTCGGTCTCACAGTCGCAAAATACCTTCAGCGCCTTATCAAATTCCGAATTTTTCACAAATCCATTATCCACCGGCTTGATATTGCCGTAATACAAATCGTCAAGAAAAGTCATTGAAAAATCCCCTTTCATAGTATATTTTTCTATCATATATCACTCTAAAATGGGATAAAGTCAAGCATTTACCGGATAATAATTAACACAAAATAACGTGGTATTTTCGGAGATAATTGTACTGAATTACAAATCATAAATTCATATATTCCGCTTTTTTATTGTAAAAAAAATCACAGGTGGGATACTTTTAACCGAAATTAAAATAGGTGGCAGACTGTCCGAAAAGTCGGTATAAAATCTTGCAAACAGACTCAATCTGTAGTATAATAATAACAGAAATAAACAATCGGGAGATATTGCCATGCCATACATAAAAGGAGAAAACAGAAACCAACTTACCCTATTCCCCGTAAGTCTTGATAACTATGTGCCGGAGGACAGCTACATCAGAGTTATTGACGCATTTGTCGATAGTCTCGATATGGAAACATTGAACTTCAAACGTCATACCGCGTCATCTGACGGCCGTCCCGGATATGACCCGCGTGATATGCTGAAGCTTTACATCTACGGCTATTACAATAAAATCCGCTCATCACGCAAATTACAAA